>JAAZKL010000154.1 GCA_012799845.1 Clostridiaceae bacterium | reverse complement strand
CCGGATGATATAGAATATATCAGAAGTACGTTGGTTACCAGAAAGACAGTTGATTTCCTGCTCGAAAATGCAAAACTGATCTGATTATACAGTTTATTTTGTATTTTTAGTGGGAAACAATATAGAAGCTTATACTATTTCGTAAAAACGAAATATTGAGCAAGGATAAATCAGGAGGAAGGTTATGAGTTTAGTACCGATAGTTGTTGAACAGACTAACAGGGGAGAGCGATCCTACGATATCTTTTCGATGCTGCTGAAGGAAAGGATCATCATGCTGAGCGATGAGGTCAACGATACGACCGCAAGCCTGGTGGTAGCCCAGATGCTGTATCTCGACTCGGTGGACCCTGACAAGGATATACAGTTGTACATCAACAGTCCCGGGGGTTCGATAACGGCGGGATTCGCGATATATGACACGATGCAGCATGTGAAGGCCGATGTCCAGACCATATGTGTCGGGATGGCGGCAAGCATGGGAGCTTTTCTGCTGGCGGCCGGTACAAAGGGCAAGAGGTTTGCGCTTCCGAACAGCGAGATAATGATACACCAGCCTCTCGGCGGGACACAGGGTCAGGCTACGGACATAAAGATACGTACGGAATGGCTCCTGAAACTCAAAGGCAGGCTCAACAGGATATTGAGCGAAAACACAGGCCAGCCTCTTGAAAGGATCGAAAAGGACACTGAAAGGGATTTCTTCATGTCGGCTGAGGAAGCGAAGCAGTACGGCATAGTGGATGATGTGATGTTCAGAAAGAAGTAGATGGGGTGGAGTAATGTCCAGATATGATGAGAAGAAGCAGCTGAAATGTTCCTTCTGCGGCAAAACCCAGGAACAGGTCAAAAGGCTTGTCGCAGGCCCCGGAGTATATATTTGTGATGAATGCATCGAGCTGTGCTCTGAAATCATCGAGGAAGAATTCGATGATATCAGGGCGGATGCAGAGGTCAGCGATATACCAAAGCCGAAGGAAATAAAGGCGATACTGGATCAATATGTCATTGGTCAGGATACTGCAAAGAAGTCACTTGCCGTGGCTGTATACAACCATTACAAGAGGATCAACTCTGATATCAGGACCAGTGATGTCGAGATACAGAAAAGCAACATAGTGATGATCGGACCGACAGGCAGCGGAAAGACACTGCTGGCGCAGACACTGGCAAGGCTGCTTAACGTGCCCTTTGCCATAGCCGACGCCACCTCGCTGACGGAGGCGGGCTATGTGGGCGAGGATGTCGAAAACATACTGCTGAAGCTGATCCAGGCGGCCGATTATGATATCGAGCGCGCGGAGAAAGGCATCATCTATATCGATGAGATCGATAAGATAGCAAGGAAGTCCGAGAATCCTTCGATCACAAGGGATGTCAGTGGAGAGGGCGTGCAGCAGGCGCTCCTCAAAATACTCGAAGGCACGGTGGCGTCCGTACCGCCACAAGGCGGAAGAAAGCATCCGCACCAGGAGTTCATACAGATCGACACCACGAACATCCTGTTCATATGTGGAGGAGCCTTCGACGGCCTGGACAAGATAATAAAGAACAGGATAGGGACCAGGGCAATAGGCTTTGGTGCGAAGATAGAAAGCAAGCGGGAAGAAGACATAGGCAAGGTACTGGCACAGGTACTGCCCCAGGATCTGCTCAAATACGGGCTTATACCTGAATTTGTCGGCAGGCTGCCGGTGATCGTCACATTGAATCCTCTTGACAGGGAAGCGCTGGTCAAGATACTGACCGAGCCGAAGAACGCGCTCGTAAAGCAGTATCAGAAGCTCTTTGAGATGGACGACACACTGCTGGAATTCGAGCCTGACGCCCTTGAAGCGATAGCCGACAAGGCTCTTGCCCGAAACACCGGGGCAAGGGGACTCAGGGCGATCATAGAGGAGATAATGCTGGATGTCATGTACGACATACCTTCGGCAAACAATATCGAGAAATGTATTGTTTCGAAAGACACGGTGGAGAAGAAGTCAAAACCGGCCCTGGTAATAAACGAGAACAGGAAACCGCTTAAAAAAGCGACAGGCAAGAAGTCGAGGGTAAAGAAGGAGAGCGCCTCCTGAGCTGTCGAATCCTCTTGGTGACTAAACCCTTGGCGGCAGATCCTCCTTGGTGACTAAACCTCTTGGGTTACCGAACCTTTTGGGTGGCCGAACCGCCTTGGTTACCGGACCTCTCGAGTGGCTGACCCCTTGGGCGACTGAACCCCTTGGATTACCGAACCTTTTGGGTGGCTGATCCCTTGGGTGGTTGAGCCTCTTGGGTACATGAACCGCCTTGGTTACCGGACCTCTCGAGTAGCTGACCCCTTGGGTGCCTGAACCTCCAGGGTGGCCGGATCCCTTGGGCGACTGAACCCCTCGGGTGACCAACCCCTTGGGCACCTGAGCTACCTTAGTGACTAAATCTCTTGGGTGGTTGACCCCATCTTGGGCGACTGAGCCTCTTAGGTGGCCGAAGACTCGGTAATTGCAGGACGAATAACTGAATAAACCAGAGATGGGGACATCCAGGTCTCGGAAAAAGCAGCTATAATAGCGGACATGATATAAAAAGGTCATGTCCGCTTTTTGGTGTACGCGTCCTGCTCTGGTTGTCATGCCTGAATTGTGGTTCTGCCTTGGTTGTCATGCTTGATTTGGTGTCTTGCCCTGGCTATCATGTCTGATTTGTGCATAATGCGCCGATTCGAGTCTTGAGGTATTTGACTTGTTGAGTCTTGATTAGCATGGGACTAGAGTCTTGTCTCCAAAGCGGATTGCCTCCGGGACGGAATGTTTGTCCATGATGGATTTTTTCGGTGTAGAATGTTTCTCCATGGCGGATTTTCTCCGGGGCGGATTATTTCTCCGGGAAATAAAGGACCTGGGTGTACAAAATATGGATTGTTGTGTGCCTTAGTATGCGGGACAATTGATTTATGTTAACTAGCAATTGACATAATGTGGGCTTTCATGGTGTTATGGTGCTTTGCACCAGGAAAATACGTCAAAAATACTTGCAACAATCCAAATTTTGTACACACTGCTCATCATTTATAGTTGTGTCCGTCTAATTTTCATAATGCATGCTCTTCTAGCCAGAATAAATTCCGGGATACAATTCAGAACAAATTTAGAAGACATGACCCCCCTGAAAAACAAATATGTTGATCACTGAAAATTAGCAGGACCGGAACCGCGCAAGTGCTCCAGCCAGCATGCCGATGCTCACCGGAACCGCGCAAGTGCTCCAGCCAGCATGCCGATGCTCACCGAAACCGATACACTCCGAGACCGATCCTCTCCGAAGCCAATACTCTCCAAAGCTTTACGGATAAATTTATCTTAAATGTCAATACTATTTTAGTAAAACATATTCGGATGCAGCTATATCCGAGGAGGAGATGGAATGCTGACCAGTACCTTTCTGATAATACAGTTTTTCTTTTCAGTCATAATAGGCATATACTTCCTGAACCTGCTCAAATCACAGCAGGGCAACAAGAGTGCCATTGAGAAGGAATCCCGGAAGGAATTGGAGAAGCTGCGCAGGCTAAAAGAAATCAAGCTGTCGGAACCCCTGTCTGAAAAGACAAGGCCGGCTTCGATTACAGATATAATAGGGCAGGAACAGGGCCTCAAGGCTCTCCGTGCCGCTCTCTGCGGTCCGAATCCCCAGCATGTCATCATATACGGCCCTCCGGGTGTCGGGAAAACCGCTGCAGCCAGGGTCATACTTGAAGAGGCGAAGCAAATGCCCATCTCCCCTTTCAGAAGGGACTCCAAGTTCGTTGAAGTGGATGCCACGATACTGCGGTTTGACGAGCGCGGCATTGCCGATCCCCTGATCGGCTCAGTACATGATCCCATATACCAGGGTGCCGGCGCATACGGCGTGGCTGGCATCCCCCAGCCCAAGCCCGGTGCTGTGACAAAGGCGCACGGTGGTATTCTGTTTATCGATGAGATCGGTGAACTGCATCCTGTACAGATGAACAAGCTGCTGAAGGTGTTGGAGGACCGGAAGGTGATGCTCGAAAGTGCGTATTACAGTTCGGAAGATACGAATATCCCAACGCACATACATGAAATATTCCAGAAGGGGCTTCCGGCCGATTTCAGGCTTGTCGGCGCCACGACGAGACCGGCTGAGGAGCTGCCGCCGGCCCTTCGCTCAAGGTGCGTGGAGATATACTTCAGACCGCTTACAGCCGAGGAGATCGCCGTGATAGCCAGAAATGCGGCAGCAAGGGGCGGATTCAGGATGGAGGAGGGCTGTGAGCAGCTTATTGCGAAATATGCTCAGAACGGCAGGGATGCGGTCAACATAATTCAGATAGCAGGCGGAGTGATACAGGTAGAGGGAAGGAGCGCCATCACCCGCAAGGATATAGAATGGGTGCTTGAATTCGGGCATTACAGCCCCAGGATCGAAAAGAAGGTCTCGGCGCATGACAAGCAGATAGGCTGCATAAACGGGCTCGCCGTTTTCGGCAACGCCACCGGTGTCGTGATAGATATAGAAGTCACGGCTATGAAAGCCCAGTCCGGCAAGGGTTCGATAAAGGTTACGGGTATAGTGGAAGAGGAAGAGATGGACGGAAGGGGTCATAAGCTGAAACGGGTCAGTTCAGCGAAGTCCTCCGTCGAAAATGTGCTGACCGTATTGAAGAAATTCCTGGATGTAGACGCAAGGGAATACGATATCCACCTCAATTTTCCCGGCGGGATCCCCATAGACGGACCGTCCGCAGGCATCGCCATAGCTGCGGCGATATATTCCGCCATTTTCAATCTGCCTGTGAGCAGCGATATTGCCCTGACCGGCGAAATATCCATAAGAGGCAAGGTAAAGCCCGTGGGCGGAGTGGCAGCCAAAGTCGAAGCTGCGCGGCAGGCAGGTATCAACAAGGTTCTTATCCCGAAGGAAAACTGGCAGGAAACGTTTGAGAACATAGGAGTAGAGGTAATAGCTGTTGATGACATAGCCGAAGTTATCAGGTATATCTTCTACCCCAGCGAACTGCAGCAGGATGGAGAAATACCTGTGCAAAAACCTGCGGTATCCGTTTTCGCCGCTTCCCCTGCCATAGAAAAAAGCTTTTAATGAGGTCCGGTTAAAATTCAGACATAAAACCGGACCGTAAGTATATATCTGATGTAAGAAGTGTTATGTCTGCTTGAGTTTCCCGGTGGGGCTGTGGCTGCCGTAATTTTTTATACACTGGCAGGCTGTTATGTGGTATCCTAAGGGGGACAGTTCTTCGAAACCAGGATAAGGGATAGTTTTTAAGAGGGACAGTTCTTCGAAAGGCGCGGATGAGGGACAGTTCTTCGAAACCAGGATAAGGGATAGTTTTTAGAGGGGCGGTTCTTCGAAAGGCAAGTAGGGGACAGTTCTTCAAATGTTGAGCGAAATATATCTTAAAATATTTCTTGGATAAAGAAGCTATTGAGTACAAGGAGATGTCCGCAAGTATAATGAGTGTAAAACAGCGGGCATCCGGAGGGGGATCGAAATGAGTTTGCTGGAGGCGATCATTTATGGGATTTTACAGGGATTGGGCGAATTCCTGCCCATATCGAGTACAGCGCACATAACGCTGGCACCGTGGCTTTTCGGATGGAAGGATCCCGGCCTGGCGTTTGACATAGCCCTGCACCTGGGCACACTGGCGGCGGTGGTAATATTCTTCTGGAAGGACTGGATCGATCTGATAAAAGCCGGTCTGACCGACGTAAAGTCGTCTGAGGGCAAGCTGTTCTGGTACATAGTCCTGGCATGTGTGCCGGGCGGTATACTTGGGCTGATTTTTGAGGAGCATATCGAGACCACGTTCAGAAATCCCCTGTTGATCGGGATAATGCTCATGGCAATGGGTGTCGTGATCTATGTTGCTGACAGATACTCCCGTTCCGAGATCGAACTGATGGATATAGGGCCAAAAAGGAGCTTCCTGATAGGCGTTTCGCAGGCGCTGGCGATGATACCGGGCGTTTCGCGTTCGGGCATAACCATGGCAGCGGGCAGGGGCATGAAAATAAAAAGAGAAGATGCGGCAAGGTTCACGTTTTTGCTTTCTACACCGTTCATATTCCTGAGCGGCTTATATAAAGCAAAGGACCTTATCAGCGTTCCCGTGGATGCACTGCCGTTCATTGTTGCTATACTGACTTCAGCGGTCGTGGGCATCTTCAGCATCAAATTCCTGCTTGAATACCTGAAAAGAAAGGGCTTCGGCGTTTTCGCCGTCTACAGGCTGGCACTGGGGGCTGTCGTTGTTGCGGTCGCCCTGTTCAGGTGACCCGATTTTCAATGACCGGGACTTCAGGAGTATGCCGAATAGGACCATAGTCCCGGAAGCAGTAGGACTTTTTACCTGCTGATTTCAGGGAAAAAAGACTATTTATCCAGCACCGAATGTCTGCTATAATTTTAGTGAACATTAGCGTTTTCCCTTATTTGCGCATGGAGTATAATGCTCCATGTTTCTTTTTGCGTTCATTTCCGGACTGAAACTGCCTTGTAAATATGGCTCATTTGGGATATCATACATATTGAATATCAGGCTGTGCGATATTTATGCATGAAATTTATGAAGACGAAGGTGTACCAATTGGCAGAAGTAAATGATGAGAAAATTCTTATACTGGCTGTGGAGACGAGCTGTGACGAAACATCCGCTGCTGTTGTTGAAAATGGGAGAAGGATCAGGTCCAACATTATTTCGTCACAGATCGATATACATAAAAAATTCGGCGGAGTAGTGCCGGAGATAGCATCACGCAAGCACGTAGAGCTGATCCTGCCGGTCATTGGACAGGCACTGGAGCATGCTTCCGTCGGGCTTGACCGGATAGATGCGGTGGCAGTTACATATGGACCAGGGCTTGCAGGTGCATTGCTGGTCGGGCTGTCGGCCGCTAAGGCACTCGCTTTTGCAACGGGAAAGCCGTTGGTGGGAGTGCATCATATCGAGGGGCATATTGCCGCCAATTACCTTGAGCATGAAACGCTGGAGCCGCCGTTCGTATGCCTGGTAGCATCGGGCGGGCACAGCCACATCGTATATGTGGAAGATTACGGTGATTTCGAGATAATGGGCCAGACACGCGACGATGCGGCGGGCGAGGCATTCGACAAGACTGCGCGCGCTCTTGGCCTGGGATACCCGGGCGGACCGCTGATAGATGCGCAGGCAAAAATGGGGGACGGTTCTGCTGTCGATTTCCCGAGGGTATATTTCAGCGACGGTTCGCTGGATTTCAGCTTCAGCGGACTGAAAACCGCTGTGCTGAACTTTCTGAACACAAATGCCCAGAGAGGTGGCGAAATCAGTATTCCTGACGTATGCGCCAGCTTCCAGCAGGCAGTCGTAGATGTGCTCGTGCACAATACGATCCGGGCTGCGGAACAGAAAGGTGTAAAGAAGATCGCACTGGCCGGAGGCGTTGCGGCGAATTCACAGCTCAGGAGCAGCATGAAGGAAGCTGCGGCCGGGATCGGCGCCGACATGTTCTACCCAAGACCGCTGCTCTGCACCGACAATGCGGCAATGATCGGATCAGCTGCATTTTATGAATATAAAAGAGGCAACATATCAGGTCTCGATCTCAACGCTGTACCGGGGCTGAAACTGGGCACCGCCTGTGGATAACTTTTCGTTTTCCACATTTTTCAATACCATTTTCACATTTGAATTAAAAGTGGTGGATTATGGAAGAGAGCGACAATTGGCAAAAATTGTCGGAAGCTATCGCGTTCTGCCCGGAGACAGAATGTACTTCTAAAAGTACATTAAAAACTGCATTCCAGGGTAACAGGCTTTACGACTGGGTTTAAGAAAAAATGCAGATTATGGTGAAAACTCGCCTGTGAATTATGTGGAAATTGCTCAGAAAGCGCGTAAATTGTAGTAATTCCTTGTGTGGATAACGATGTGGATAGTGTGGATTACGGGTGTCAGAATTTGATAATATGGCGGGACATGTTTGGTGGAAAACTACTCGTTGTTGGAGTATTTCAAATAATATTCCAGCACTTTTTTCACGTAATTCCGGGTTTCTGCATATGGCGGTATGCCGTTGTACCTCGCAACGGCTCCCGGACCGGCATTGTAGGCTGCAAGCGCCAGCCTGAGATCGCCGTCGAATGCTACAAGCTGGTCTCTCAGGTATCTGGTGCCGCCGTCGATGTTTTCGGCGATATCAAAGGGGTTGACTACTCCCAGTGCGTCAGCAGTGCCCGGCATCAGCTGCATCAGCCCCTGGGCCCCTGCTTTTGACACGGCATACGGGTTGAAGTTCGATTCCTGCTTTATGACTGCCCTGATAAGGTTGGCATCCACGTGATATTTTCCGGAGATTTCGACGATGCATTTTTCGATCGCTTCATTTATCAGGGTCTTATCAAGGACATTATTGGCCTTGTAAGCTGCCAGGGCGTTCAGCGCCCTTTGGACCGTATCCGGCAACCCCTGGATTTTTGTATCAGCAGCCTGTTTGTTCAACTGGTCAAGGTTTGCATTCGACGCGTCTGACGTTTCTGCGATGGCATCCGATCCGGCCGAGGACGCAGAGTTTTTGTCTACGGCATCAGACAAGTACTTCTCGAAGGGCACGCTATATGATGAGCCCCTGATTTTTACAGGTACCCTGCTTTGTATCTCATCGAGCTTTTTCTGAAATATATCCGATATTTTCGGTATCAAGTGAATACCTCCGTTATGTTCCCATTTTACCATAACCGGCGGCGGTAATAAAGCGGTCATGCCCTATATTAAATATTTCGGACATGTACTGTTTTTTCTGAATGGATACGTTGTCGGAATGGAAAACGGCGGGCCTGTGTTCAATGGACAGACACATGAAATCCGTGGTGCGATGCAGGGTCCGGAAAATCATTATAAGACCGGGGAAACAGCGAAGTATCAGGATATGTTTCTCGCAGGTTTCCTGCTGAATTTTGAGCAGGCATTTTTCGCGCTGCCGTCAAACTGCCTTACCGTAAACAGTTTGCAACAGCCAATGGAGGAGTCGTACTCCGATTCGGAGGGCTGCACAATAAAGAATTCACACTCTATGCACCTGCCCCTCCACTGGATGTCATAGCCGGCCCTTGGAGCTTCAACAGACCATTGTGCGACTTTCCTCACATACCTGGAGCACCTGTAGTTCCTCGACACTACACCGTGTATGCTGCAGAGAATATCCGGATTGACCATGAGACTGGTTCCTCTGGCGCAATTGCTGCAATTTCCGGAACGCTTCATTGTGTACCCCCTGCCCTTTATCATTAGCATATATGCATAAAGCATTTTAACACATAAGGCCCCGAATGGCAAATAATGGGAAATAATTATGCCCGCAAATACTGCACGCTATGCAATAAAGTGTTTCACAATGGGTACAGCTTGGGTATAATTAAGTCAACATATCAGCGGAAAAAGGGGAAAATTATGAAAAAACCGACAGTATTGCGAAGAAGATATATTCCTTACGAAGTGGTCGATATTTCTGACGATGAACTGCTGTACAGGAGCGATGACCTGCTTGTAACCAGGTGGTCAAGCATAAAGTCCAGGCTTGACATACACGGGGGTATTTCATTTACATTTATCACTAAAGGTTACAAGGTAGGCAGATTTTACGACAGCGAAAGGAACTTCCTGTACTGGTACTGCGATGTCATAGAGACAGAATATGAACCTGTGACCGATACATACACTATAAACGATCTGCTGGTGGATATAAAGATATATCCTGACGGAAGGGTAATACTGCTCGATGCGGATGAGCTGGCGCAGGCGCTGGAAGTAGGCCTGGTCAGCAGCGCACAGGCTGTGAAGGCGCTGAAGACCCTGGACAGCCTTTTGAAAATGATTTACGACGGAAATTTCCCGCCTTCGGAATGTAATGGCTGGGAGTATTGACGCGGCCTGAAACGGGCGCCAATACCCGGGTGGGCCGGGAAATGCAACAGACTGCAGGAGATGATAAACGGTTATGACGATTTTTTCAGAAGACAACGGAAGATATGTTGATCTGCATACACATTCCACAGCCTCTGACGGCAGCATGACCCCGGCGGAACTTGTGAGGCATGCTTATGAGAGCGGGCTTTCTGCTGTGGCGCTGACCGACCATGACACGGTCGCCGGTGTGGAGGAGGCGCTTGAAGAGGGGGCCAGGACAGGCATCGAGGTGATTGCCGGTGTGGAGATCAGCGTGTCCCTTTCCGGCTGGGGCATGAAGTTCGAAAACGAAATGCACCTGCTCGGGTATTTTTTCGACGGCGGATATGAGCCAATCCTGACGACCCTTGAGGAGCTCCGCAGGAGAAGAGAGCAGCGCAATCCCAGGGTCATTGAGAAGCTCAACGAAATGGGTTTCGACATAACGATGGAAGAGGTGGCGGCGAAAGCTCCCGGTGACGTCGTGGGACGGGGCCACATAGCAAAGGTACTGATGGAGAAGGGATATACTGCGAGTATTGATGAAGGTTTCGAAAGATTTCTTGCAGCCGGAAAACCGGCGTATGTCAGCAAGGAAAAGCTGACTCCGGAACAGGGGATAGCGGTGATCCTGCAGTCCGGAGGAGTGCCGGTACTGGCTCATCCGGTTCTCATGGGCCTTCAGCGCGAACAACTGATGGTCGTGCTTAAAAGGCTCAAGGCAGCAGGCCTCAGGGGCATCGAGGCGCTGTATTCTGAGAACTCTCCTGAACAGACAAGAGAGATGCTTGAGCTTGCTGAAAAAACAGGCCTCAGGGTCACGGGGGGCAGTGACTTCCATGGCAGCATCAAGCCGGATATAAAGATAGGAGTGGGCAGGGGCGACCTGCGTGTTCCTGAATGCCTGCTGAAAATCCTGAGAGAAGCGTAGGGGACGATGGCGGGCTGATATGACCCGAGAGAAGCGTAGCGGGCGATGACGAGCGGAAAGGATCTGAGAGATACCGCACTGACCGTGGTGATGCTATTGCCAATTTGCCGCTTATACTATATAGTTATATAGGTGTTTACATCATGGTTCACGGGCGGTGAAGAAATGCAGGAAAATACGATAGAAAAGAATCTTACACAGGGCAATGTCGCGATGCAGCTTATCAGGTTCGCGCTTCCGTTCATGCTCTCCAACCTGATACAGACGCTTTACAATGTTGCGGATATGGTGATCGTCGGTAACTACTGCGGACCTGTGGGGATATCGGGGGTAAATATAGGCGGGCAGGTCACTTTTATCATGACGAACATAGTGATCGGCCTCAGCGTCGGCGGCACAGTTGTGATAGCACAGTATCTCGGCTCCAATGACAGGCAGGGGATGCGCGAATCCATAAGTACACTGATCACATTCCTGCTTGCTGCGGCAGTTGTTTTGACCGTGTCGATGATGCTGCTGTCAGACAAGATCCTTCATCTTATACAGACTCCACGGGAGTCGTATGAACAGGCGAAGGGATATTTGAACATAACGCTGTCAGGGACGATATTCATATTTGGATATAACGCGTTTTCAGCCATACTGCGAGGGCTGGGCGACAGCAGAAGGCCTTTGATTTTTGTTTCGACAGCATGTGGGATAAATGTCGTACTTGACTTTCTGTTCGTCGGACTGTTTGGGATGGAAGCGGCCGGAGCAGCCCTTGCCACAGTTATATCGCAGGCTGTCAGCATGATCGCTTGCATGGTTTATCTGAAGCGCAGCGGCTTTGATTTTGATTTCAGGCT
>JAAZKL010000153.1 GCA_012799845.1 Clostridiaceae bacterium | reverse complement strand
TGCTTTGGTACAGCTGGCAGGGAGGATTCTGGAACACGGCAGAAAGGCTTGCTGATGGAACAGCATTCATTTTCATACCGGTAATGGATCAGAACTACTATGCTGATTCTGACACATACTATGGCAGCGGCCGTGTATTCGGCGTAGGTTCCGGTGTTGACGACGAGAAATTCCTCAGGATCATGGAATTCCTCGACTGGTATGCAAGCCCGGATGGACTGGAATACCAGCACATCGGTATCGAAGGCTTTAACTACGAAAGAGGAGCCGACGGCAAGCTGATTATAAAGAACGAGAACGCACTGATGGACAACCTGCCGGTACCTGCAGAGTGGGGCGGCGGCGGATATAACGACGGCAACAACGCCATCAACCAGTGGATCGTCGATGCAATCAGCATAAACCCGAAGACCGGTGAACCTTATTCAAGGTCTTACTGGAGCTCATACAAGGCAGCTACACAGACAGAGATGAAGAGACAGTGGGCCGAAAAATTCGGCGCCGAAGAACCTGCTGAGTGGATGAAGAAGAACAACAGGCTGATCGTCAGCCCGAACGTAAGCGTAACGCTTCCTACCGACCCGAACGACATAGCAATCATTCGCAACTCCTGCGAGGAGATCCTTGAGGAATACTCATGGAAGATGATCTTCTGCAAGAGCGAAGCGGAGTTCGACGCTCTGTGGGACGAAATGGTAGCGAAGATGGACGGCAACGATTTCGATCAGGTCGTTCAGTGGGATATGCAGAAGTGGCAGATAGAACTGGATGCCAAGAAGGCAGCAGTGGGCAACTAATAATGCAGATGGAATGATCAGCTAAAAGCTGGCATGGGGGGATCGATCCCAAGATCGATTCCCTCATGTATTATTAAGGCATAACTGCTGTGAGGTCCGGTAAAAGTGCAGTCCGGCAAAGGAGCAGTACGACTGGAGCGCAGCGCAGTAAAATTCCGGCAGGAGTGCGGCAAAAGCACAGCAGGAGCACGGCAAAGGTACTGTAAAAGTGCAGCAGGAGTATGGCAAAAGCACAGTAAAAGCCACACAGCAAAAGCGCAGGAAAGTGAATCTTGATATAGGATGAGCTGACAAAAATGCAAACGATAGAAGAACTGACAACAAAATGGTGATAAAATAGAATTATAAAATTTGTTATAGATAACGGAGTGATCATATGCTGAGAGTTGTAAAAACAGAAAATGGTATTGTACGGGGATTACCTGCGGCAGATCCCCGTATCACGAGTTTCAAGGGTGTTCCGTTCGCAGCGCCGCCTGTCGGGGAAAACAGATGGCGTGCACCGCAGCCTGCACAAAACTGGGACGGTGTACTCCTGGCCTATGAATTTGCGCCGGTGTCGATGCAGCCCCAGATGGGAGTAGACCCAAATGACATATATGTAAGGGAGTGGCATGTGGATCCGGACACCCCGATGGATGAAGACTGCCTGTACCTCAATGTCTGGACGCCCGCCAAAAGCCCGGATGAAAAGCTGCCGGTATTCGTATGGTTCTTCGGCGGCGGTCTCCAGTGCGGATACACCTCCGAAATGGAATTTGACGGAGAGCGCATGGCCCGCAGGGGCATCGTTGTCGTTACGGTGAACTATCGCCTGAATGTCTTCGGATTCTTATGCCATCCCGAAATAACAGCCGAGGCGCCTGAAGCGCCTGCAAACTTCGGACATCTCGACCAGCAGGCAGGTTTGGAGTGGGTCAAACGCAACATAGCTGCATTTGGCGGCGACCCCGACAACATAACCATAGGCGGTCAGTCTGCAGGCGGCGGGAGCGTACTGTGTCAGCTCACTTCCCCGCAAAATGAGGGTCTCTTCAACAGAGCTATCATCCAGAGCGGCATGATATCCCCTGTCTACCCGGGGAACCGCGTGCCGAGGCATGGACGGAAGCTTGCCGATGCCGAACAGGAAGGCGTGGAATTCTTTGAATTCCTGGGCGTGAAGTCATTGGCGGAAGCCCGGCAGCTCGACGCGAAGTATGTACTTGAAAAAGCGCTGCAGTACAAAGAATTCTGGAGCATGCTCTGGAGCACGGTCCAGGATGACAAATTCTGCGTAGGCAATCCATATCAGCTGTTTATAAACAATAAACGCTGGATAGTGCCGCTGCTGACGGGGCAAACCTCTTCCGAATTCTTCAGTGTCCCGCCTGCAAAAACCGTGGATGAATTCAGAAACATGGCGGTTGAACTGTTCGGCGAAGACGCCGACGAGTTCCTCGAGCTCTGCAACGTACAGTCGGGCGACATTGAGGAAATGCGCAAGAGAGCATCGGTGAGCGGGCTCGAATACTCGATCCGCATCGCAGGGCAGGCGAACGACGAGAGCAAGACCGGCGTTCCGATCTACTACTACAACTTCGACGCCGAAATACCAGGCTGGGACAACCCCGGGACATTCCACTCCGTCGACCTGTGGTTCACCTTCGAAACACTGGCAAAATGCTGGAGGCCTTTCACAGGAAAGCATTATGACCTGGCCCGCCAGATATGCAACTACTGGTGCAACTTCATCAAATCAGGCGACCCGAATGGAAAGGATTCCACCGGCGAAGAAATGGAACGCTGGGAGCCGTATACCGCCGAAGCTCCGTACTGCATGGTATTCGGCGACAAACCGGAATTCGCCAGGGAACAGCCTGCCGACCTTATGAAATTCCTCATAAGGCAATACTTCAAAAAGAATTGATCGCGGGGGTGGGGACAGTTCTCACTTTTTGAGCAAAAAAGCGGGGACAGTTCTCACCTTTTTAACAAAAATGGGGGGACGGTTCTCACCTTTTCAGCAAAAATGGAGGGGACGGTTCTCACCTTCCTGACAACTAAGAAGAACACATACGTTAGGTTTTGGCTCAGGTGTTTCGTTAGACGGACCGGCAGGTAAGCCTCGTGACATACCCGAAAGATAGCTTTATAAACGCCTGAAGACACTTCTTCGGGTACCGTGATCTGTCTGACAAGCAGCAGGCAAATAGCTGGCAAATGAAAGACAAATGAAAAGCAAATGACAAGCGAGCAGGATAGCATAGTCAACTAAACACAGAAAGGAAACACAGAAAGGAAATACAGAAAGGAAATACAGAAAGGAAATACAGAAAAGAAATACAGAAAAGAAACACTGCAATGAAATACTACTTTGAAAGGAAAATGTGCCATGACCAAATATGATCCCACCGCAGTATTGCCAGACGGCCAAATGTTTGAATTCTGGGAAGTCCCACAAAAATATGACCGTGAGATACATGTGGATGCCAACCATCCGCATGCGTCCGACGACAATCCCGGCACGCCGTCAGAGCCTCTGAAAACGATCAATGCCGCGGCGCGCATCGCGGTTCCGGGAACCAGGGTCCTTATCCATGGAGGTACATACCGTGAAACGGTCCAGCCTGCCATGGGAGGGCTGAGTCCTGAAAAAATGATAAGCTATGAAGCGTTCGAGGGAGAAGAGGTCATCATCAAGGCCTCGGTGGAATTTAAGGAATTCAAACCGAGTGTGGGCTGGAGGCTGACCCGGGGCTTCGGCATTACCCGCGTTAACACTGACGGCATCAGGGTATGGGAGATAGAACTGGATCCGGAGGATTTCAAAGGCTATAACCCGTTCTGCGCGGTAAACATCCTGCATGACAGGCTCTTCATCGAATACGGCAAAACCGACATGACTACCTACCTGACC
>JAAZKL010000152.1 GCA_012799845.1 Clostridiaceae bacterium | reverse complement strand
TGTTTTGCTGCATCGGGGTCCGCAGCCGCACCAGCGTCAACCGCGCACCCATGTTTTGCTGCATCGGGGTCCGCCGCACACCGCTGTCCCTGGCGGGTCAGCTTCACGGTAACAATGTCGCCTGCGCCAGCCCACCCCCATATTTTCACAGCTTTATCCCTTTGAATGACCATGCCGTCGCTTATCAGACGCGGAAGCCGTAATTTCCCGGAAGCCATTTGTGATCCACTGCCTTTCTTGAGGAATGTTCAGTTCACATAAATTCAGTTCACATAAATATAATTCAGTCCACTTCACATAAATATAATTCAGTCCACTTCACTTCATATCATCTGCCAGTTGCAGGATATTGTCAATACTCAGTGCCTGATTTGCGCAAAAGAAACGGGCGTGTTAAATTGACCCGGCACAGTGAATCGAGTTCGACACAGTTATTTGAACCTCATCATATAGGTTAAGTCTCAACACTTTTATTTTTCAGGCATAGATGATAACATTTTATACACAGCATGGATCATACATCACCAAAATTTATTGCATCGTCAGTAACACTGCACGGCAGGTTATTCCGCAGTATATTCAGCAAACACTGCATGCGCGGCATTTCCGCTGCCACAGGCAGCAATGCGGAATGACCCGGAAATGAAAAGGGGGCTCGGCGGAAACAGCATATGTACAAGATATTACTGGTCGAAGATGACGATGTCATCGCAAATGTCATTCGCGAATATCTGGGTCGCTGGGGCTATGAAGTGCACTGCGTCGAGGATTTCAACGATGTTATCGGCTGTTTTGCCAGAATCGAGCCGCAGTTGGTGCTGATGGACATTTCGCTCCCGTTTTACAATGGCTATCACTGGTGCAGGGAAATCCGCAAGCTGTCCCGCACACCGGTGATGTTTATCTCTTCCGCTTCAGACAACATGAACATCATAATGGCGGTAAACATGGGCGGCGATGATTACATGCAAAAGCCATTCGACCTTGAGGTCCTGCGAGCCAAGATAGAAGCGCTTCTTCGACGGACCTACGCATACAATGAGCAGACCGCATGGCTCGAGCACAAGGGAGTGATGTTCAACACCCTTGACGGAACCATCACGTATCAAGGCAAAAAAATCGAGCTTACAAAGAACGAATTAAAGATAATGCAGTTGCTATTTGAAAACATCGGAAGAACTGTATCAAGAGAGTCAATTATGAAGCGGCTGTGGGACGATGAATGCTTTATCGATGACAATACGCTCACGGTGAATATAAACCGGCTGCGCAGGAAGCTTGAGGAAGTCTCGATCAGGCATTTCATCCACACAAAGAAGGGATTGGGTTATCTGATCGAAGGAGAGTAATGGAAGATATGAAAAATCCAAAAGAAATGAACACATCAGCAGCAAATACTTCAGCAGGCAAACTTCCGGTCCTCCGCCTCCTGTGCGAGTATATCTGCGAGAGGCGCCGGACGATTGGTTTTTTTCTGGCAGGCATGCTCCTGTTCTTCCTGGTCTGCCTGTTGTATCATATGGAAAACCTGTCAAACCTGCTGTACGCATTTTTTCTGTGGGCTTTTTCAGCATTGTGCTTCGGAATCTTCGATTTTTTGAAATACGTAAGAAAATATGAGGCCTTCCGGGCCGCCATTGGAAATGCAGAAAACCTGCTTGAGTTGCTCCCATCCCCCTCAGGTGCTATGGACCGGCAATACCATCTTATCATCGAAAAACTGGCAAACGACCTTAGACGGCTCAAGTCCGAAATAAGCCTGAAGGACTCAGACATGAGCGACTATTATTCAATGTGGGCTCACCAGATAAAAATACCCATTTCAGCCATGAGACTGCTTCTTCAAAGCAGTGGTGAAAACGTCGGTGCAGGCATCGAAGAAACAGGCGGAGAAGGTACTGGCGAAGGTAACGATGAAAGGCGCGGGGTAAGCACCGGTGAAGATAAAATAGATGGAACCGCTGAAAACATCGGAACAGGCAACGAAGAAGGGAGCATAGCAATTGCAGCAGTACGCAGCGATGCAAGCAGCGGACAAAACAGCCGGAAAATCAGCGCAGATGAAAGCAGAAGCAAGCCTGTCATCATACTGCTGTCCGAAGAACTTTTCAAGATAGAACAGTATGTCGACATGGTAATGTACTACCAGAGGCTTGAAAGCATCTCCTCGGATTTCCTGTTCAGGAAATATGACCTGTATGACATCGTAAAACAAACTCTTAAAAAACACGCAATACTCTTTATCAACAGCAAACTGTCCCTGGACCTGCAGGAATTCGAGTGTTTTGTCGTCACCGACGAAAAATGGCTACAGTTCGCTCTCGGACAAATCATTTCAAATGCATTGAAATATACGCCTCGCGGCATCATATCAATATACCTTGAGATATCTGCCGGGAATGCGCAACTGGTCATCAGGGACACAGGCATCGGAATCCGTCCCGAAGACCTGCCCCGTATATTCGAGCAGGGCTACACCGGCTATAATGGAAGGCTGGACAAAAAGTCCACAGGGATCGGCCTGTATCTGTGCAAAAGAACACTTGACAAGCTGTCCCACACCATCGAAGTGTCCTCGGAAGTAGGAAAAGGCACAAAGGTCACAATCGGATTTTCTCTTGAAACGGCTAATGATTTCTGACCCGTGCCTTTGGATTTTAGCTGACCCGTGCCTTTGGACTTTAGATGACCCGTATCTTTGGACTTTAGCTGACCCGTATCTTTGGACTTTAGCTGACCCGTATCTTTAAACTTTATCTGACCTGTATCTTAGACTTTAACTGACCCGCATCTTTAGACTTTATCTGACCTGTATCTTAGACTTTAACTGACCCGCATCTTTGGACTTTATCTGACCTGTATATTAAAACTTTAGTTGAATATTTGTCAGCTACAGTGTTCAAAATTTCAACTAATGTGTGCATTTTTCGCGATTTTTATTGAAACATTTCAATATTTGGTGACATAAAAGTTTCAATACAGCATTATGGTAAATGAAAAATTTCACAGCTGCATGCATTAGTTGAAATTCTGAACACCCGGCCTTTATTTCCCGGATTCTTAGTTGCTATTCCCCAGATTCTCAGTTGTTACTTCCAAGATTCTCAATCCTTATTCCCCAAATTCTCAGTTGCTACTTCCCATATCCTCAGTCCTTACTTCCAGGTTTCTCAGTCGTTACTTCCCCGGATCCTCAGTCCTTACTTCCCAGGTCCCCGGCACCCAGCTCAGATCCCCGGCCTTTAGCCCGAATCCCCGGTCCTTAGCCCAGATCTCCGGCCTTTAGCCCGAATCCCCGATCCTTAGCCCAGATCTCCGGCCTTTGGCCCGAATCCCCGGCACCCAGCTCAGATCCCCGGCCTTTGGCCCGAATCCCCGGCACTTAGCTCAGATCCCTGGCACTTAGCCCAGATCCCCGGCCTTTGGCCCGAATCCCTGATCCTTAGCCTGGATTCCTTACAAAAATGTAAGTTTGAAAAATGAAATGTAAGGCAGTATTATGGCATAAAACGGCAGACAGATATAAAATCAAAGCAGAAGAGCGGAAGAAAGGCAACCAAACAAACAAGTGAAAGGCAAATAACAAGCAAGTGAAAGGCAAATAACAAGCGAAAGAAAGGCAATCAAACAAGCAAAGCGACAAAGATACCAAGGCATAAAGACACAAGGGCATAAAGGCACAAAGATACAAATAGGCAAGCACAGCAATGCAATACATTGAAATAAAAGAAAGGAAAAATACCATGACACTGCTTGAGGTAAACAACGTCAAAAAGGTTTACAGCACCAGGCTTGGCGGCAACAAGGTGCAGGCGCTGAACGGCGTTACCTTTTCCGTCGAAAAAGGTGAATATGTGGCTATAATGGGGGAATCGGGATCAGGCAAAACAACGCTTCTAAACATACTGGCCTCCATCGACCGTGCAACCAGCGGCCAGGTGCTACTGGAAGGCAGGGATCTGGCAGCGATCCGACAGAGCGAGCTGGCAGCATTCCGCCGCGACAACCTGGGCTTCGTATTTCAGGATTTCAACCTTCTTGATAACTTCACGATACAGGATAATATCTTCCTCCCACTGGTCCTGGCCGGGAGGCCTCCTGAAGAAATGAAGCAGCGCCTGGAGCCGCTGGCGAGAAAGCTTGGGATCGAAGATATATTGCAGAAATATCCGTATGAGGTATCAGGCGGAGAAAAGCAGAGAACTGCCACAGCACGCGCCCTGATCACAAACCCTAAAATCGTGCTCGCAGATGAACCTACGGGCTCACTGGATTCAAAGGCGTCGTCAAGACTGCTGAAACTGTTTGCCGAAATCAGCAAAGAGGGACAGACGATACTGATGGTCACCCACAGCATTAACGCTGCAAGCCACGCGGGCAGGGTGCTGTTCATAAAGGACGGCTGCGTATTCCATCAGATATATCGCGGCAACGCGGCCAATGAGGAAATGTATGCCATGATAACCGATGCATTGACGATCATACAGACAGGGGGCATGAAAAATGAATAAACTATTGCTGCTGCCCAAACTGTCAATAATGGGGATCCGCAGGAACGGTGCGTCATACTTTCCATACATACTGGCCGGCAGTTTCTCTGTGTTCGTTTTCTTTGTGTTCTCATCGATCCTGGCCAATGACATCATGCTCACGCTGCCCCGGAGCAGCTATGCACTCTTGCTCATGCGGGTCGGCCAGGTGTTGCTGGGGCTGATACTGCTGCCCTTCATCGTTTATACAAACAGTTTTCTTATAAAGCGCAGAAAGAAGGAACTGGGGCTTTACAGCATTCTCGGGCTTGACAAGAAGCACATGGCTGTAATGATGTTGTGGGAATCCATAATCATTTTCGGCGCGGTCATGATATTGGGCATCGTATTCGGGCTTGCCTTTTCAAAGCTGATGTTCCTTTTGCTGCTGAACCTTTCGTCGCTGCCTGTCAGCGCATCCTTTGGATTCAGTTCCGTTGCCTTTTATCAAACTTTTCTGTATTTTCTGGCCGCATACGGGATTAACCTTGTCATGAATATAATCCGGGTCTTCAGGACAAACCCAAATGATTTGCTGAAGAGCCCGAAAAAAGGCGACAGGGAGCCTAAGCATCTCTGGCTCACAGCTTTATCCGGCCTTGCGCTTCTGGGCGTCGGTTACAATATCGCCATAACTTCAAAGCTTGACTCCAGCATTTTCCTGAATTTCTTGCTGGCTGTGTCACTGGTCATCATTGGGACACATCAGTTTTTCAAGGCGGGGCTGCTGGCTTTTCTTAAAGTATTGAAACGGAACAGAAGAATATATTACAGCAAATCAAACTTCGTTACCATCTCAGGCATGCTGCACCGGATGAAAAAGAGCGCTTCGAGCCTTTCCAACATATGCATCTTCAGCACCATGACGATCATCACGCTCCTTTGCACTCTCTCCGTGTGGCTGGGCTCAGACGGCATGCAGGACTTCCAGTTCCCCTACGACGCCACGGTGAACCTGAATGCTGCCGGATTCCGCAACAGGGACGGGCTGAACGAAAAGCTGCTGGAGCTTGCAGACTCGGCAAATGTTAAAATAACGGACAGGATCGAATACACCTTGCAGAAGCTGCGCACGACCCGGAAGGAGAATGTCTTCACGGTGCAGGATCCGGAAAGTCATTACTATGACCGTGAAACCATCAGGCTGATACTGCTTGATGAATACAATGCGATGGAAAACACGAATGCAACTCTGGGTGATAATGAAATCCTAATATACTCTACCGGAGCAGACCTGGGATTCGATCATGTCATCCTGGGCACGGAGACATATTATGTCAGGAAAGAGCTGGATTCGGCGGCATTTGCCAGAAAAGCCGCGAATAACACCTACGGCCGGGAAATTTACATGGTCGTTAGCAGCATCGATGTAATGGACAAACTGCGCACGGCATTCGGCAGCACTGCGGACAATGACCGCATGCTTACGATCAGCTTCAATCTTGAAGGTCAG
Source organism: Clostridiaceae bacterium (assembly GCA_012799845.1). Lineage (GTDB taxonomy): Bacteria > Bacillota > Clostridia > Acetivibrionales > DTU013 > DTU013. The sequence continues at coordinate 6,232 of JAAZKL010000152.1, read as the reverse complement.
GAAAACGACAAAGACAGCTATGCCAAAAGCGTGCGAGCCTGGTGCGAGCCGCAGCCAGGTTACATCAGCGTCATAAACGGTACCGGGGGCAGGCGCGACACCCGGACGATGAACGGCGGCCTGCTGTTTATCGGCATCTTCTTCAGCATCATATTCGCAATGTGCCTGATCCTGATCATGTATTACAAGCAGATCACGGAAGGGTACGACGACCGTAATAACTTCGATATAATGCAGAAGGTGGGCATGAGCGACGAAGAAGTACGGGGAACCATCAGAAAACAGATCCTTATGGTCTTCTACTCCCCGCTCGTCATAGCATTCCTGCACACTATGGCAGGGTTCAACATGACAGCAGGGATGCTGAATGCGCTGCAACTGTTCGATACAGGCCTCATAATCAGGTGCGGTTTGATCGTAGCCGGCTTGTTCACGCTCCTTTACGGCTTCAGCTATAGCTTCACTTCGAGGACTTATTACAGGATCGTGAAGCAGATGAGAACTGATGTAACAGCCGAGCGCCGGATCGCATGAAATAGCTGGCGAAACGATCAGATGGCAGACAGCATAAGAAGCACAGGCGGAATGGCGGGACAAGTCAAATATCCTGTGCAGCACAGTGGAGCATCTAAATAGCAGATAGCAGGTGGCATAAAGACGAAGTGGAACTGCCGGACAGTAAACAGCGGGTGGTATAAAAGACGAAGTGGAACTGCCGGACAGAAAATGGCAGGTAACATGAGATATAAGCGGAACATCCAGATGCCAGTCGTGCCCCTGCTACTTCACCTCCCGGCGCAGCAGAAACCAGCGCAGCGTCCAGAGACCGATGGATATGAGCCTCAGGCAGAATATGATCCAGAATGTAGTCTGATAAGCCTGAAGGTCTGCCCCGAGGGCCGTGTAGATCCTGACACCCGTCATAGGCATAAACGCATTGGACAGGGCTATAAACATGGTATATATCGAAATGCTCAGCGTCTTGTTCTTCTCAGGGACACCCTGCAAAAGGCACTGCAGGAGATTCAGCGGAACCGTGGCGAATGTGATGTTGGATAAAGTATTGAGCACGAGGAACAGGCCAGGCCCGACAGAAGCCGGTACGCTGGTGGCCGCCAGCATGCTGAGACAACAGCATGCAAGGCCTGCGTTTCCAAGGATTATCCCGAACCTGACGCCCATCTTCTCATTGACTCTTCTCCACAGGCCGACGGACAGGAACTGAACGAGCGTTCCTCCAATACTGACATAACTCAGCCATGCCTCATTCAGTTCAAGATACCGCACCTGGCCCAGGAAGTGCAGTGTCCAGTCCAACTGCCATGTCATATGGAAAAACAGCGAAGCTCCGAAGAAACTGAGGAACATCTTGTTTTTGAGCAATCCGGCAACTGTCACCCTTATTTCACTGAGATTGAATGCGTTTCGGGTGCCGCCGCCGTGAAAATCTATCCGTTTAAGTACAAAAACCTGCACTATGAGCAAAACACAGGCTGTCCAGTAAAACGCCTGATGGATCCTGATCTTTTCCTCGATCCCCGGAACTGCAGCCAACAGGTTTCCGCAGACCAGCGACACCGCCATGCCGGCAAGAAATGTGCCCGCTGTCCTCATGGACAAAATGCGGTTCCTGTACTCGATCGCGATCACATCGGAAAAATACGCCTGCCACGACGTGTTGAACAATGTCAGGGGGAGCATCGACATGCTCATCAGAACCAGGAATGCATAATATCTGTACGTTCCGAAGAAGGGAGCAAATCCTATCAGCAGGTAAGAAGCCGACAACAGCAGGAGCGCTGTGACGACCATCCTGCGCTTGTCCGGCAGCCTGTCAGTCAATATGGCTCCAGGGATCAGAAAAATCAGCCCTGTTATCTGCGCGAAGGTAGTCAACAGGCTGATCTCCATATCGCTTGCGCCAAGCCGCATCGCAAACAGATTGTTGTTATTGTTGATCATATTGAAAGCCAGCGTGTACAGAATTCCTTCAAGGGTAAAAAAAACAGCTGCCCGGCCGGCCGGATGAGCGGTGATCTCGGAATATTTGCGGCGAATAACACGCAGCGGTCTCATCATTTGTGGGATCATATACCTGGTTCAACCTTTCTCAGCAACATTGAGTAATAGCATCAGCATTAAGCAGTAATCGCGTCAGCAGCAAACGTCATTCACGTCAACAGTAACGGCATTCGCGTCACAGTAACCGACACTCTCGTCAGTACCAAGAAGTAACTGCATCAGCACCAAACGGCATTCACGTCAGCACTTACAGTATTCGCGTCTGAACAAGCAATGTTATGTAAATTATACATCGCAGTCTTCCTGACGGCAATCACCTGATTCGTGATTCGTGACTCACGATTCATGCCAAAACTCCTGCGGATTCCATGCCAATAAAAAGTACCACGGATACAGCATAATTAACCAATATTTTTCAAAGAATAATATGTGAATTAAAAATAAACGGAGGTATAAAAATGGACAGGGAGACTGCTGAAATCGTCAAAGTCAGGAAGAACAGCGACGGTAACATAACTGACGTGATGCTGGACAACGGAAATATCTATTCGCTGGACGAAGCAATAATGATGGCTAAGGTCGGCCTGATCCAGGGCGTGAACGTGGCACGCTCCAAAAATGGACGAGAGTACCTGAGAAGCGACCCCAACGATGACAGGGACGACAACCTTGACAATCTGCCGACATTCAGCTGAATGTCGGCAGGGCTGCACCAGGTGCCCTGTCAATCCTCATTCATACCTTCTTTCTTTTTTATCCCCAAAACCTCTTGATCATCTTAATGTTATAAGCCGCCGAAGATTTCATGTCCACGTTCACAATCAAGTATACGATCATTTATATCACACTTTAACTTTAGTCCATGAAATTAAAATATATTATGACCACGGCAGCCATATGTCTGTATGACAAGATAACATCTGTAAATATCATACCTCTTCATACCTCTTTCTGCACCAGAGGCTGTTCACCGGAATAATATGATTTCGCTTGAAAACATACCAATCAAACGGTATAATTGAAACGGTCCTAAAAGTCTTATCCTTTAGGTCAAATCCGGAACACGGAGGTGAACAGTATGGAATGTGATACTGGTGGCGGTAGTAGCCACTTGTGTCGTCCCATGAAAATGAGGGCTGATTTGCCATGCTGTTTACCTGCCGCACGCATGCATGGATAGATCACCCTCGGACAAAATTATACAGAAAGGGTGATCCCAATGATTGAGATTTTCAAGACGGTTGACAACGAACTGGTTATCACCGATACCTTTGAAGACGGCGTCTGGATCAATATGATCAACCCGTCCGAAGAAGAAATCAACAAGGTCAGCAGCTCATTGAACGTGGAAACGGATTTCCTGAGAGCTGCACTGGACGAAGAAGAAAGAGCCAGGATCGAAAGTGACGAGGGCCAGACTCTGATTGTTGTCGACATTCCCGTTGTTGAAAGAGAAGGCCAGATGAACCTATATTACACGATCCCTCTGGCAATCATAATACTGAAGCACATGATTATTACAGTATGCCTCTATGAAAACACCATACTCGACGATTTCAAGAAAAATAAAGTGAAATCGTTCCTGACGCAGTTTAAAACCAGGTTCGTCCTGCAAATACTGTACCGAAATGCAACAAGATATCTGCAGTACCTGAAACATATCGACAAGCTGAGCAACAAAATAGAACAGGATCTGCACAAATCCATGAGAAATAAAGAGCTCATCCAGATGCTGAAGCTGGAAAAGAGCCTTGTTTACTTCTCCACTTCGCTTAAGGCGAATGAAGTGGTACTGGAAAAATTGCTGAAACTGGAGAATATAAAAAAATACCCGGATGATACCGAACTGCTCGAGGATGTAATCGTTGAGAACAGGCAGGCAATAGAAATGGCCAACATCTACAGCAGCATACTTACAGGGACCATGGATGCATTTGCATCGGTTATCTCGAATAACCTGAATATTGTGATGAAATTCCTGACATCGGTTACGATAGTTATGGCTATACCAACACTGATATCCAGCTTCTTCGGGATGAACGTACCGCTTCCTCTGGCCGGACCCGGTTCGTTCTGGATAATCGTAGCCCTGACACTGGCAGTGTGTACGACCACAGGATATGCGCTGTATAAGAAAAAACTCTTTTGAAAATACGGCGCAACTCTTTTGAAGAGACGGCACAGTCATATGGTCAGCGTTCTGGCTTCCGGGTCAGAGCGCTTTTCATATACCATATGGTGAGAACGATTATTACAGCCGACACATCTGCTGTTCAGTTGTGTCGGCTATACGGTTGCTGTTCAGTTGTGTCGGCTATACGGTTGCTGTTCCAGGCTGGCGGCCACGCAACTGTTTATCCCCGGCCCGGCGACCAGGGCGGCTGTTTCCCCAGCCCGTCGTCTGCGCAACTGTTTTCCTCGTCCTGGAGGCCAGGGCATTTGCTCCGGGCCTGGGCTGCGCTCTTACCTTTCGCGCAGGTTTCCAGCACCGTCATAAAAACTTTCGCCGGGCTGCCTCAGGATAGACTGGCTGTCATAAAACTCTTCGCCCGCTCCCCTGAGTATACCCAGGTAGTCAACGAAATCCTCCCCAGGCTCACGGCTGATCCCTTCTTTGTCCAGATACCTTTCCCCGGGGTTTCGAAGGATTCCCTGGCCATCATAAAATTGTTCTTTTAATGAATACAACAAAACCACCTGTAAAAAATCTTCTTTATGATTATATCACAGACTGCTGCAGACGTATAGCAGACGTATGTATGAATGGGCAATTTCATCTGTCATTGGTAAGATCCCCGTCCCCGTCGACAGGTATGGCTTCACCGAGATACTTCGGTTCAGGTTTGATTATCACATAAAAGAAATCCTTCACCCTGGCGAGCATTTCCCTGAATTCCCGGTAAGACTGCCCGGGATAGACATAATCAGCCGCTGCAACGCCGTAAGCATCGAGCCCCAGCCTTTTTGCCACATACAGGGCTCTGTACAGGTGGTACTCCTGTGTAGTGATAATGATCTTTTTCGCTTTGAATATGTCCCTTGCGCGGTACAGGCTCTCGTACGTGGAAAACCCTGCATGATCCATAAAGACGTGCGAAGACGGAATGCCCGCGTCGATCGCAAACTGCTTCATTACATTGACCTCATCATAATTCTTCCTGCCGTGGTCCCCGCTCATCAGCAGCCTGTCGGACGCCCCCGCTTCATACAGTTCGAGGCCGCGGTTGAGGCGATCCCTGAGCATAAGGCTTGGCGATTCCCCCGCAACATGCGCACCCAGAACCAGTATGCAGTCCACGTCCAGCCCGACCGTTTCCTCCGCAGAAATCGTCCTGTCCTTTACCGATGCTTTTACATATTCGTTTATCCCAAGAAAAGCAATCAAGCCGATGCACACGATAAGCAGGAAAAAGCGCAAAACCCTTCTGACTGCCGGCTTTTTTCGCGGTTTCACGGAACATTTTCTCCTGATATTCTCTGCTGGTGTTTTTAACCGGAGACTCTGCTTTCTTTTCATCAGTGTTCCTTCCAGTCTATAGTGGAATATACTGCTGTATTTCAGAATTCACAGCAATATTTTAGACATGCCCCGACCGCTAAAGGTTCCATACCCAGGCAATACTCAAGTAATACTCAGATGAAACACAGGTAATACTCAGATGAAACTCAGGCAATGCTCAGATAGTACCCAGGTAATACTCACGTACTACTCGGGAATAGTGCCTGCATGTGCAAAAAATCAAGTTATGTGTGCACATATGAAAATTTTCATTTACCATAATGCTTTATCAAACATATTATGTCGCCGGTTATTGTAACATTTCAATAAAAATCTCGGGAAATACTCACATTAGTTGAAAAAATGAACATAGTGATCGCCTTGGATCCCAAAATGAACATAGTGATCGCCTTAGATCCCCGAAATAAATACAGGGGCCACCTTAGACCCCTGGCTGCCTACCTCGATTGCCAATCTTTTTCGGCTACTTTTCACTTATTCTCATATCTATCCTGTATACTATATTTTTCGACAATATGCTGCCGAGCCCGACCAGAATGGCACCCAGTTCTTCGCCTGTCAGTTCTTTTGCTATTGATACGGCGAATTCATCCGGAACAGTATCTCCTGCGGATTGTGTGTCTGCAGAGATTTTCCCCATGGGCTGTGTGTCTGCAGAGATTTTCCCCATGGGCTGTGTGTCTGCAGAGA
>JAAZKL010000151.1 GCA_012799845.1 Clostridiaceae bacterium | reverse complement strand
TGCTGATATCAAGCGTTCCGGCCTCCATGGTATAATCCCTGGCAATGCTTTTGTCATTTGCTTTAAGCCATATCTTCCGGTCGGTATGCTCCTCACCCCAGCCATTGAGCTTTACGCGAATGCTTCGTAAGAACCTGTTCCATTCGGGCTTCCAGAAGTTCCTGAATATCGCTTCCCTGAGCCTGCCTGCGTGCTCCCGCCATTCCTCCGCAAGCTCCGGTGGTTTGCCAAGTAACTCGGCAATCCGGGCGCCCGCCTCGATGCCCGCACATACTGCGGCGCTGGAATATGCGTGTTCACCCAACCGTTCCTCCCACAGATCGAAACTCAGCCAGGGAAGACCTGTCTCGTTATCGGTATACCTGACGAGGAAATCCACGCCTTTATTGACGCATGGCCACAGGCGGCTGAGGAAATCCATGCTTTTCGTCACATTATAATGCTGGAGGATGCCCCAGATTATCGAGCCTCCCTCGTCTATCTGCAACCCCCACGAGGGAGCGAGGTTGCCGTCCATGTAAAAGCGTTGCTGCCAGCTCCCGTCCTCATCCTGGACCCCGGCAGCCCAGTAGTAGAATCCCTCAGCCGCATCCGTCAGTCCGCAGCAGTCGAGGGCAGCGGTAATGAAAGCAGCATCCCTGCCCCAGCAGTACGCATACCTGCCGCACCTGGTGAACTGTTCATCCACTTCGGGCGCCGCCAGCAGCGCCCCTGTCCTTTTGTTCGTCATAAGGGAAAAAACCAGCAGCGACCGTTTGTACAGCCGATCGATCTCCGGGATCCCCGTATTTATCTGCCTGGCCCCAGCCAAAAAGTCATGCCAGTACTTAACGGTATTGCCCATCATTTCCCAGGTGTCTTTCGATCTGATATCTCTGAGCATTTTCTTCAGCGATTTCAAATCCGTCGAAAAGCATATGCTCAAAGAGCATTTGAGACTGTCTCCGGCTCCGAGATACACGCCTTCCCACAGCAAACTGCCTTCCTTCATCATCCCTATCGTATCGTTGCCGTACAGTTGCCCGCGGTCCGCGCTTTCCTGTGCGCCGGGGCCAAGCTGGTACTGGTCCGCAGGCACCGCTGAAATTATCCCGTAATAATAGCCATGCCTGTAATGTATCAACGCGGAAAGATCGACATCATATATGATACCTGCGGTATCGTACACGGACGATATGGAGGAAGAGTAAACAACAATGCCGAGTTCCAGCTGGAATCCGCTGTCATTGTCGATTTCATAGCACCTGTTCAGAACGTCGCCGTCAGGGAGAGCAAAATCATATTGCCTGATTTTCAGATCATATTTCACGTGTGTGTACTCGGTGACTGCCACATTCGTATCATCGACGAAATACTGGCGTTCTTTCCAGTCAGACGAATGGAGCCATGAAGTCCCAAGCCACAGGCTGGGGCATTTGATCCCCGTTATGAACCTGTCCACGTGCTGTGGATAGTCTATGTCAGGCCAGAATATCCTGGTCAGTTCGCCCCTGCCGTCAATACAGGCCAGCATGCCGGAATTACCCGTTATCAGGTTGTTGAAATACGACTTTACCATATCGACTCTCCTCACTTGATATATCACATTCTATCATAATGGAACAAAAAGCGGCAATCAGTATAGATTTTGGAGGAAATAAATATTTTCATCCGAAAGGTGCAAAATAATATAAACCGCAGCAATGGAGGATTCTAATGGATGAGTTGCTTCAAGGTCTGATAAGGCTTCTTACACAAATCATTCAGGTTTTCATTTTTGCAGTTGGCTGCTATTTTTTTGGGATTTCCATGTACGGCTGGAGGAAAAAGAAGGAGAAACCCGAGTACGCCACCCCACGTAAAAGATTCGCCGCCGTAATCGCCGCACACAACGAAGAACTCGTGATAGCGCATATAATCGACAGCCTGCTGGAGCAAAACTACCCGCGGGAACTGTTCGATATTTTCGTGATCGCCGACAACTGTACGGACGACACTGCCGCCATCGCAGCCAGCCGCGGTGCGCTGGTATTTGAACGAAGCGATGACGAAAACAGGGGCAAGGGCTATGCCCTGGAATGGATGTTCCGGAAGATTTACGAGATGGACGACAAATATGATGCCGTCTGTGTTTTCGACGCTGACAATCTCGTGTCGTCGAACTTCCTGTACGAGATGAACAAACAATTGTGCAAAGGCCATAAGGTCATACAGGGCTACATAGACAGCAAAAACCCCTTCGATTCATGGATAACATGCTCCTATTCCATCGCCTTCTGGCTGTCCAACCGCATATTCCAACTGCCGAGGTATTACCTGGGACTAAGCTGCGGCCTGTGCGGCACCGGATTCTGCGTGGACCTGGCAGTATTAAGGAGCATAGGCTGGGGCGCGACATGCCTCACCGAAGACCTGGAATTCACCATGAAGCTGGCTCTTAACGGCATGAAAGTGTCATGGGCGCATGATGCCGTCGTTTACGACGAAAAACCGATAACACTGAAGCAGTCCTGGCGCCAGCGCTTAAGGTGGATGCAGGGCCATGCCGACTGCGCGGCGAAGTACCTGGGCCCGCTTTTCAGGAAGGCTTTCAGGGAATGCGACCTTGCGGCATTCGACTGTGCGATCTACCTGTTCCAGCCCATCCGGTTCATATTCATGGGCCTGATGACAGTCATGCTGTGGGTGCAGTCATTCTATCCGGAAGCACCGTTCTACACATTGCAGTACGTATTTCCGACCGCAGTCTGGTACGTATTCGTCATCCTGCAGTTCCTGTACGGCCCCCTGGTAATACTCTCCGAAAACAAATTCGACCTGAGGATACTGCTGGGCTTCCTGGTATACCCATTTTACTGCCTCACCTGGGTCCCCATAACGATCCAGGGCTTCCTCACCCGAAAAAACAAGTCATGGAACCACACGAAACACACCCGTGTAATCACAATAAAAGAACTTGAAAAAACCCAAAACACCCTGAAACCCTCCTCCGAAGCCCCCCGCTGCCAGTAGCGGCAGGAGGGGGACGGTTCTGCACTTTTCAGAACAGGGACGGTTCTCAAGTTTCATACAAGGATCTCAGGGGGACAGTTCTTTATTTTCGGAATAGGGGACGGTTCTTAAATTAAATGGTTCGAAAGTGATGATACTTCACAAAAAAGAAATAGCTGTCCTCCTGATTCCATTCAAAAGAAAGAACTGTCCCCTAATAAAATGGAGAACCGTCCCCTATTATGAAAACTGTTCCCTCGCAAAAAGTGTCCTCCAGCCAACAAGTGCAGAACTGTCCCCCAAATTTGAGAACTGTCCCCATAACCAAAAAGGACGGTTCTTAAAAAATCAAGAACCGTCCCCGATATTGGAGTGTTGGAGTATTCCCTAGAGGGCTGGTTGGTCGGCTTTTTGCGGGGATGAGGCAACCGTCCCGAATGACAGTTTTTCACCGTCGAAGCCGATGCTTACGGTGTCACCGGATTTTACGGTGCCGTCCAGCATTTGCTCGGCGAGCTTGTCTTCGACCATACTTTGGATGGACCTCCTCAACGGACGTGCTCCGAAGACGGGGTCAAAGCCCTTTTGAGCCAGGTGGGCTATTGCCTCGTCGCTCACCTGCAGTGTGATGCCGTTCTGCTCCAGCCGCTTCGTCAGCGATTTGAGCATTACGCCCACGATCTTCTTTATGTGCTCCTGATCCAGCGGATGGAATACGATGATGTCGTCCACCCTGTTGAGGAATTCAGGTCGGAAGGTCTTCTTCAGTTCGCTCATTACATTGTTTTTCATTTCTTCATAATCCCTTGCGGCATCGTCGCTCACCACGAATCCCAGCCGCTTGGGTTCGGTTATCATCCTTCCGCCGACATTCGACGTCATTATTATCACAGTGTTCCTGAAGTCGACAGTCCTGCCCTGCGAATCCGTAAGCCTTCCGTCCTCAAGGATCTGCAGCAGCACATTGAACACATCGGGATGCGCCTTTTCTATCTCGTCGAACAGCAGCACCGAATACGGTTTTCTCCTGACCTTCTCGGTAAGCTGGCCGCCTTCCTCGTAGCCCACATAGCCCGGAGGCGATCCGATCAGCCGTGATACATTGAATTTCTCCATGTACTCGGACATATCGATCCTGATCACGGCGTTCTCGTTTCCGAACAGGGCTTCCGCCAGTGCTTTGCTCAACTCGGTCTTCCCAACGCCGGTAGGGCCGAGGAATATGAACGATCCTATCGGCCTCCTGGGATCCTTGAGACCCACGCGTCCTCTCCTGATAGCCTTAGCAACGGCTTTTACCGCTTCGTCCTGGCCGATCACCCTTTCATGGAGCACGTCCTCCATCTTCATCAGCCTCTCGGACTCCTCTTCGGCCAGGCGCTTCACAGGGATGCCGGTCCAGCTTGCCACTATATCGGCGATCTCATCTTCCGTGACCGTATCGGTCCTCGTCTGGTTCTTCTGATACCAGTCGTCCTTCATACTCTCGTACTCCGCCTTCAGCTTGTGCTCCTGGTCCCTGATGGCCGCCGCCTTCTCAAACTCCTGCAGCCGTATAGCGTTCTCTTTTTCCTTCGCCAGCTTCTCGATCTGCTCTTCCAGCTTCTTCAGGTCATCAGGCGCAGTAAACGCCTTCAGTCTGGCCCTGGATGCCGCCTCATCTATAAGGTCGATGGCCTTGTCAGGCAGGTACCTGTCCGTAATGTACCTGCTGGACAGCTTCGCGGCGGCCTCCAACGCTCCGTCGGTGATCTTCACGCTGTGATGGGCCTCATACTTGTCGCGTATTCCCTTCAGTATCCCAATGGTCTCCTCCTGCGTAGGCTCCCCGACAGTGATAGGCTGGAACCTGCGCTCCAGCGCCGCATCCTTCTCAACATGCTTCCGGTACTCCTTGAGGGTAGTGGCGCCGATCACCTGTATCTCGCCGCGCGCAAGCGCAGGCTTCAGGATGTTCGACGCATCGATGGCGCCTTCCGCCGCTCCCGCTCCGATAATAGTGTGCATCTCATCTATGAAAAGGATGACATTTCCCGCTTTCCTCACTTCATCCATGGCCTTCTTCAGCCGCTCTTCAAATTCGCCCCGGTACTTGGCTCCGGCGACCATGGAAGACAGGTCGAGAGTGAACACCCTTTTGCTCTTCAGCAGTTCAGGAATATTCCCGTCCACGATTTTCTGGGCCAGTCCTTCGACGATGGCCGTTTTTCCGACACCTGGCTCCCCAATGAGACACGGGTTGTTTTTGGTCCTCCTGCTGAGTATCTGTACGACCCTTTCTATCTCCTTGTCGCGCCCGATAATAGGATCGAATTTGCCCTCTTTCGCCAATTCCGTCAAATCCCTGCCGAACTGGTTAAGGGTGGGCGTATTCGTGTAACCGGGAGAACTCTTCGCCTCGCTGCCCGAACCCGGAGCATCTTCATTGAGCATCTTCACGATATCGTTGAAGAGCTTGTGCGGATCGACCCCCAGGTCCATAAGTATCCTCACTGCGACACTTTCGCCTTCCCTCATGATACCCAGGAGCAGGTGCTCCGTTCCGATATAATTGTGCCCGAGCCGCCTGGCTTCGTTCACACTCAGTTCGAGTACTCTTTTAGTCCTCGGTGTAAAATCGATCGGCCCCTTGCCGTCATAATCTCCTCTCCCTATCAGTTCCTCGATCTGACCTGTTATCTTATCTTCAGTCACTCCCTGGCTCTGAAGCACCCTGGCAGCAACTCCGGTACCCTCTTTAAGCAAACCGAGCAGCAGATGCTCGGTCCCCACATAACTGTGCCCCATCCTGACAGCGCTTTCCTGGGACAGCTTCACAGCTTTCTCGGCCTTTTCCGTAAATTTCCCGTTCATTTTATCACTCCTTAAAGCAAACTACTTGCATTCTATATAATCTACATGCATTCTATACAAACTACTCGCGTTCACTGCAAACTTCACGTATTCATTGCAAACCACACGCAATCATTGCAGGCTTCCCACGCCCAAATTCTTCCGAAGCATATCCGCCCGCCGCTGATCCCTCTCTTCCGGCCTGAGTTCCGCCCCTGCCAGTTTCTGCAGGTATGCCGGCTGTATCATCAGCATCAGGTCACTGATCTTTTTCAGGTCGACGCCGGGGATCATTCCCATGATAACGCCGAGCCTGACGTCCGAGAGCAGCTTCTGGCTCTCCTCGGAAGACATGATCCTCGCATTCTGCAGCAGTCCCAGGGATCTGTATACCCTGTCTTCAAAACGGTTTGGATTCTGCTTGTAAAGCTCGTCTCTGAGCATCCTCTCCTGCCTCGATATCTGGGAGGTTATGTTGCTGATTCCTGCAATTATCTCCTCCTCGGTCTGCCCCAGTGTCACCTGGTTCGATATCTGGAACATGTTCCCGGAAGCCTCGCTGTTTTCTCCATAAGCGCCCCTGACAGCCACTCCCACCTTGCTGCAGGTCTCGAGAATGCTCTTTATATAACCCGTCATTGCCAGCGCCGGAAGATGCAGCATCACGGATGCCCTGATCCCCGTCCCCGAATTTGTGGGACAGCACGTCAGGTAACCGCTGTACTTGTCGAACGCGAACCCCAACTTTTCATCGAGCCTGGAATCAAGCTCATCACACCGCTTCCAGGCCTCCGTCAGCTGCATTCCGGGATAGATGCACTGCAGCCTCAGATGGTCCTCCTCGTTCACCAGAATGCTTACCCTCTCGTCTTTGCTGATAATGGCAGCCCGCTCGGCCTTCCCATCCGCGAACTCCGGGCTGATCAGGTGTTTCTCGACCAGCAGCTGCCTGTCCAGCGGTTTCATGGAATTCATCTCGAAGTAAGTGAATTCTTTGCCGAAACCCGCATCTTTATCAGAAAACATGGCCTTTTTCACTTTATTCAGGATCTCTGCACCCTGCGCACGGGTCATACGCGTCGAGAACGGGTATGACTCGAGGTTCCTTGCAAATCTCACTCTGCTGCTGATGGCAACATCCAGTTCAGGTATCTGCTGCATATCCTTCTGATTCACCTCACACACCCCCGCTTTTCCCGCTGTTCTCAATTTCCCTGATCCTGTCTCTCAGTTCCGCCGCCTTCTCATATTGTTCATTTTCAACGGCAGAAGCAAGTTCCGCCTTCAGCCTCTTGAGTTCATTGGAAGTCTTTATCTCGTCCGCCATCCTGGCAGGCATTTTCCCCGTATGTTCAGCGCTCCCGTGCAGCCTGCGCAGTATCGGTTCCAGGTTGTCCCTGAACACCCTGTAGCAATTGGGGCATCCGAGCTTTCCAAGCCTTCTGAAATCATCGAAGCTCATGCCGCACATATCGCATCGAAGTACAGGCTGCTTCCCGATGCCGGGATAATCAGCCCCGCCTCCCGGTCCGAAACCCCACAGCAGGCTGCCCAGGCTCAACTGGGGACTGAACGTGAGTTTCCCCTTTTCTTCAGCGCATTGGCTGCAAAGGTACATTTCGACCTTGTTGCCGTTGATTATCTGCGTATAATGCACATTGGCTTCTCTCATGTGACACTGCTGGCATATCATATGCCTCACTCCCCGTGAACATCTGGTATTGGAATTATTACCACAAAATACATTCTATTAACAAATCGCACAATAGTGAATCACCGGGCCAGTCATGCGTCTCCGGAGCGATCGTGCTTCACCGGGTCGATCGTATGTCTCCGGACCAATCATCTGTCTCAGGACCAACTATCCATCACCAGATCGATCAAAGCTCCCCGGAGCGATCGTGTATCTCCGGATCGATCTCACTCCCCGGCCAGGCCATACGTTTCCTGATCGATCTCACTCCCCGGTCAAGCCATGCATCTCCGGATCAGACCAGAAGGGCAGTCAACATGTTCTTCAGTATCGACGCCCTTATTATATCCCTGTCAGGAATGCCTATTCCGCCGAGGACCTTGTCGCTTGTCGCCGCTTTCAGCAGAAGCCCCTCTCTTTCACTTATTACTTCGTAATCCACAAAATTGTTTATGAAAACTTCTGCAGACTGCTGCGAAATGCTGTCCCCCATCGAACTGACAATGTGCATCAGGTAATTTCCCGGCCTGTCCACATTGACCCTCTTGATCCTGATGTGCCCGCCGCCGCCTCGTCTGCTTTCCACATAATAACCTCTTTCGGTGGTAAATCTTGTATCGATCACATAATTTATCTGCGAGGGCACGCACTTGAAGTAACTGGCCAGTTCATTGCGCTGGATCTCGATAACACCGTCGGTTTCATTGATCAACTGCTTGATAAACTCTTCGATTATGTCACTCATCCTGGCCATTGTGCTCACTCCCTTCGTATAATATATTATAAACAATTTATTGATTTTGACTATCTTTGACTTTCATATATATTATAATCCACATCAATTTCATAATCAAGTCATAATTAAAGCGGTCTTAACACATGCGGACCGGCCGGCGGAACCGCACCGTCCACACCGTCAAAGTCCTGATCGGATCGGCTAACCCGGCGATTATCTATTGGCAATAATCGATATGGTACGTATTTGAATCGCCCGATTCATTAGCATATATAAAATTCGCATGCCGCGCACAATCAAAGCCCCGGCTAAACCTGCCGGGGCTTTCATAACCTTCTCGCCCTGTTTAAAAATCATCCGCTCTGCCTGAGGATCGTCCTACTTTTCCTGAGGGCCTTCTTGCTTTGCCTGGGGATCCTCCTGCTTCGCCTGGGCCGTTTCCGGTTTTGTCGGCGCCGGCGGAACCGCCTGTTTCCCCGGCATGGCAGTCGATCCTAAACCTCCGGTTTCCGGCCTGCGGTTCTTAACGAACTTCCTGTATAGTGCAACGCCGAGCAATATGAACAATCCAAGCAATACCAATGCAGGAAGAGCAGCAACGATGAACAGCAGCAGATCTCCCAGGAATTCCACCACATCCAGCAGGCTTTGCTTAAGGCTGTCCAGCAGTCTATCCCCGTATGTCTTGGGTTTGGCATCGTAGCCCGGACGCTTCTCGTTCAGATTGATCGTGATGGTCGACAACTCGACCAGGCTGCTCAGCTTATTGAGCTTTCCGGTCAGGCTCTCTATCTGGTAGCGGATTTCGGTAAGCTTGCTTTCCGCTTTGAATATCTGGTCAAGATCGTTCAGCTTTGCCACATAAGCCTCGATCTTCTCCTGTTCCATCTTCAGCAGCCTGAGCCTGGACTCCACGTCAAAATACTGTTCCGTGACATCCTCGCCGTGTGTCGTGTAATTATAGACATCTCCGATCCCCCTGAGCTTGTTCAGTACCGAATCGAACTTGTCCCTGGCGACCCTGAGCACGATCGTCCCTCTTTTGAAGAACTTCACTTCGTTATCCACGTACAGACGGTCAGTGTTTATATTTGTCTCCTGTATGAACCCTATACCCGTTATGATAGTCTCTATGTTGCTGAAAGCCGTGTCGAAATTATCGACCTCGATTGTAAGGTCAGCGCTTCGGATGATCTTCCTCTCATCCAGGATCGGATTCGTAATATCCACCGACAGGCTTCCTATCCCGGCCAGCGAATCAGCCTCCTCGTACGCTGTGTCCATATTTACTTCGCCGTTAGCCGCGGGCGCTCCGGCAGGCGCTGTAACAGAACCATATCCTCTGCCATTGGAGGCGCCCCCGCTCACAGCAGTACTCTTGCTGTCATACGCGGTATCGGATTTGCCTGAACCGCATCCTGCGGCGACCGATAGCAGCAATGTCACGACCAAGAGCAGACCAAGTAATCTTTTTTTCATTTTGCTTCCCCCTGTCCTCTTTTATCATATATCGGATTACAGTAATAACGACGTAATTGCAGCCTCAAAGTTCCATATCGGGATTTTCTCCTGTATATAAACTGCCCCGGTCAGATGTTATAATATATAAAGAAGAAACGGTCCGGGACGATGCAAAAGGAGGCGGTCACATGGAAGTAAGGCCAATAAAGCCGGAAGAAAAAACAGCATTCGACAAGATCCAGACTATTGCTTTTATGTTCAAAAGGGACTTCAGCAAGGAAGAAAACGAAGGCGGAACTCCCGGCAGCACGCAGCAGCTTGTAAATGACGGCTATAAAACAGGCCGCGCCGCATTCGACGACAACGGCAAAATGTGTTCATGCTTCGACCTGATCCCCTACAGGATGATCTTCGACGGCAGCGAAGCAAAAATGGGAGGGATCGGCGGTGTCGCCTCACTTCCGGAAGAAAGGGAAAAGAAGTACATAAGGAATATATTCGAATATGCCATGAACGAGATGTACGAAGACGGCTATATATTTTCATACCTCTATCCCTTCTCGCACGTCTATTACAGAAAATTCGGCTACGAACTCAACATGACGACAATAAAATACAACATCCCGGTCTCATCGTTCAGGCAGTCCGCCCAGACCGGCCGCATCAGCATGGTTGCGGATGACGCTGAAAGGCAGATCATAAGGACGTTGTATGAAGAGTTCATCAAAGACAAGAACCTGTCAGTGGTCCGTACGGAAAAGCTGTGGAAAAAGCGCTTCGACAGCGACCCTTACAGGGACAGCGTTTTCCTTTACATCTGGTATAACAGGCAGAATGAAGCCAGGGGCTATATCCAGTATCATACGGAAAAATCCGGCGGCTTCAAGGCCGATATCGTCGTCCGTGAACTGGTATGGCTCGATACGGAAGCCCTGAAGGGCATTTTCGCCTTCCTTGGCAAATTCGGCTCCCAGGTCGAAAATTTCATCTGGAAAGCCCCATCATTCATAAATCTCCTCCCGTTTTTCGACGAGCCGTATGATATAGGGCAGGAAATCAATCTGTACGGGATGAACCGTATCGTCAATGTGCAAAAGGCATTCGAACTCATGGCTCTGCCCGAAGGAAAAGGCGAAGTCGTCATCGGGGTCGAAGATGCCTTCTTCCCTGTAAATACGGGAAACTACAGGATCACATGGAACAACGGAGACCGCAGCGTTGAAAAGACTGATATCAAGAAGTCTCATGCCGAGCCGGACCTGAGTTGTGATGTCCAGTCGCTGACCCAGCTTGCCACCGGTTTCCTTACCCCCGATGAACTCGAATTTGCCGGAAGGATCGCGGTAAAGGACAAAAGGGATGTCCTGGCGGGTGTTTTCAGGAAAAAGAGGCTATTCATAAACGATTACTTCTGATAATTAATGTAATAAACGGTTACTTCTGAGCGCCCGGCAATAAACCCGGGCATTTATCCCGGCGCCGGGACACTTATTCGCAAGCATCGGCGTCAGGGCATATATTCGCGTCGTACATTAAAAGAGCTGCCCCTGCGGACAGCTCTTTTCGTCATTTTTAACGTTTGCTTAGCTTAATCGTTTTCGGGTCTTCTTCGCTTAATCGTCGTCGCCCTCGTCAGACATGCTCTTCCTGGCTTCCTCGATGACCTTCTGTGCAATGTTGGCCGGGACTTCCTCGTATCTTTCAAATGTCTGCTTGAAGTAGCCCCTGCCTTGCGTCATGCTCCTGAGGTCGTTGGCATACTTGAACATCTCGGCCATCGGAACCTCGGCAACGACCTGCTGCAGGCCGCCCTCATACGGGTTCATCCCGAGTATCCTGCCTCTCTTCTTGTTCAGGTCTCCTATGATATCGCCCATGTAGCTGTCGGGGATATATACCTCGACATGCATGATAGGCTCGAGCAATACCGGTGCAGCATCAGGCAAACCTTTCTTGTATGCGAGGCGTGCAGCGATCTTGAAGGCCATTTCGGAAGAGTCGACATCGTGGTATGAACCGTCGACGAGCGTCGCCTTCAGGTTGACAACCGGATATCCTGCAAGCACACCGTGCTGGATAGCCTCGCGGAGGCCCTTTTCAACCGCCGGATGGTACTGCTTCGGCACCGCTCCGCCGAATATCTTTTCTTCAAATGTCAGGTCTTCTGTTTCACCAGGCTCGAATTCGATCCATACATGTCCGTACTGGCCGTGTCCGCCGGACTGTTTCTTGTGCTTTCCTTCGACCTTTACTTTCTTTCTGATCGTCTCTCTGTAAGGTACCTTGGGATCGGTCAGGTTAACATCGACACCGAACTTGGACTTGAGCTTGCTGACGATAACGTCAAGATGCTGCTCTCCCATACCGGATATGATGGTCTGTTTTGTCTCGGTGTTGATTTCCACCTTGAAGGTCGGATCTTCATCCTGGAGCCTGTTGAGCCCTGAGCTAATCTTCTCTTCGTCGCCCTTTGCCTTGGGTTCGACTGCGAGTGACAGAGCCGGTTCAGGGAAGATTATCTTGTCAAGCTCGACCTGGTTGCCCGTATCGCACAAAGTATCGTTGGTATTCGTGTACTGGAGCTTCGCAACTGCGCCTATATCGCCCGCGATGAGCTTGTCTGCAGGTACCTGCTTCTTTCCTCTCAGCATGAATATCTGGGCGATCTTTTCGTTCTTTTCCGCTCTTGAATTATATACCGTCGAATCGGACTTCATTGTGCCCGAATAAACTCTGAATATCGATATCTTGCCTACAAACGGGTCTGCTATCGTCTTGAAAACAAGGACTGACAGTTTTTCATCCGGGGAGTTCTTCAGTTCGACGACCGTATCTGTACCGGGCTTGACACCCTTTATGACAGGCTTGTGATCAGGTGATGGCATGTAATCGATTATCATATCCATCAGAACTGTGACGCCTTGGTTCTGCAGCGCCGCTCCGCAGAGCACAGGAACTATCGAGCAGTCTGCTATGCCGGCGCGAAGACCGTTCAGCATTTCTTCGGCGGAGAACTCCTCACCGCTGAAATACTTCTCCATCAGCTCCTCGCTGGTCTCTGCGACAGCCTCGTTAAGCGCTTCCCTCAGTTCGTCGATCTTGCCGCTCAAACCTGCAGGAATATCTGTATCGACAAGCTTATCCTTGTCGAATTTTTTCGCCTTCATATTTACTACATCAACATATCCAACGAACTTCTCGCCTTCAAGGATCGGAAGCTGGAATGCGATGACGCTCTTGCCGAATGTATCTCTCAACTGGTCGAGGATTTCAAAGAAATTGGCGTGCTCTTCATCCATCTTGCTTACGAAAAACATTCTCGGGATCCCCTGTTCCTTTGCGTAAGCCCAGGACTTTTCAGTTCCTACCGCCACGCCGCCCTTTGCCGGCACCAATATAACGGTGCTGTCTGCAACTCTTGTTGCCTGCTTTACCTCTCCGACGAAGTCGAAATATCCAGGAGTATCGATGATGTTGATTTTATGATCCTTCCATTCGCATGGTGCAATCGATGTGCTGATAGAAATTTTTCTTTTGATTTCTTCAGGGTCATAGTCCATGGTAGTATTGCCGTCGTTTACCTTGC
>JAAZKL010000150.1 GCA_012799845.1 Clostridiaceae bacterium | reverse complement strand
TCTTCCCGTAGTTTTTTAAGTGCGTTCTGAACCCTTTTGTAATCGATCGGGCCTTTATTATCGTCAACCTCCTGGCGCCCTCCTATATCCGGGCTATTGTCGGCATCTCCGCAAACACAAGGTCCCGCCTGCTCGTCCAGCAGCTTCCGGAATCCATCGACGCCTGACGAAATGTTATACAGGCGCGAAAGGAGCCCTGTGGCTTCAAGGATGTTGTGCTGCCTCGAGCCGACAGCTTTTGCGGGATCTTTGGACGCTTCGAATGAGTAGAATTCCTTTTCAAAGATCAGGGAGAACACCGTCCCATGGAACGAATCGGTGCAAACCACCGAAGCCCCGGCAAACAGGCCCAGGAACTCACGCGGCCCGCAGTCCAGCATCTTGCGCTTCGTCTGCGGGACCACCCTTCTCGAGCCGCAGAGCGATACCACAGGCAGGCCGAATTTCTCAGAAATCGCCTGCACATATTCCGCGTATTTCCTCGCATCAGTTATAAAGTAGCACAGTATATAGCCACTGTCTTTTATCGGGTAACCGCCGTATGTTTCCGGGACCGCCGCAAGCCTGCCCCACTCATCTGCTGTAAGGAGCAGCGTGGGATCGAGCACCGTGACCGCTTCCCGGCCCGCTGTTTCCCCGATTATCTTCTCCCCCTGCTTTTCTCTCACTGAAAGGCAGTCAAACTTCTCAAGGTACCCTGCAAGCTCCTCTCTCCTGTCCTCCGGTATCGAGCTTATACCGAAGCTCGGGGCATAGGCCACACGCCTGCCGCTTTTTGCAAAATCGGCGAAAAACGCCGGGTCATATGTCTTTTCGCTGAAAATCAACGGGTTCCATACCTGGTCGCTTCCGCACACGTAAACGTCATACACGGGCGGATCGTCGCAAAGTTCCAGGTACGAGCCGTAGAATTTTTCAGAAAGCTTCATTTCGCCCGAAACAAAGCTGTTGAACCTGTCGTGCCTTTTTTTAAGGCTGCGGTAGTGCAGCAATGTGTCCAGGTTGGAAAGAACGGACCTCAGCGACAGGCCTTTTTTGAAAAGGCTGCTGCCCTCAATGTTGTCTTTCCTGACATAGTCTATTATCTCGCAATCCACGCCAAGAAGCCGTATTGCCCGCATAAGCGCGTATGCCTGCAACTGGGCCCCGTAGTGGTGCGCATAGTGAAATGTCAATATACCTGCCTTCATGCTGATCATCCCTCCATCTGCCGGTAACGAAACTTATCTGTCAGCGGTCATAAGTTTTACCTGATCCTTTTGCAGGTCCTGGCGTCATTCTGCCCGGTTATCCGCCATTTGGCTGTACTCCCGTCTGGTTATCCGCCGTCTGGCTATATACCTGTTTGGCTATCCGCCGTCTTGCTATATACCTGTCTGGCTATCCGCTGTCTGGCTATCCGCCGTCTTGCTATATACCTGTCTGGCTATCCGCCATTTGTCTATACACCCGTCTTGTTATCCGTTTGTCTTGCTATATACCCGTCTGGTTATCCGCCCGTCTGGTTATCCGCCTGACCGGCTCCTGGCCATCCATCTGATCCTTTCATAAACTGCGGCTGCCGTTTTCTTCTCCATGAGTATGTTTCCAGCGCCGATGACCAGCAGCGCCCATATCCCGATAGCCACAGCGTATAATGCCCAATGAACATAGCTCCTAATATTTATATCGACAAAATATATCGCCGGGAGC
>JAAZKL010000018.1 GCA_012799845.1 Clostridiaceae bacterium | reverse complement strand
TAGCTGCCGAAACAGGCGCTGTTGTATATACACTGGATCCCGTTGTTACGGGAGAGGCTGTCCCTGGAGCACGGGACGCCTACCTGGAAGCCATGAGGCGGAACCTGGAGACATTGAAGAAAGCTTTGGGATGAACCGGAAATATCATGGAATGAATATAAAACAGTCTGGAATAGATGGAAGAAAGCAACAGGAAAGTCTGGAACCCGGTGAGGCAGATCATGCATAAGAGCCATGCAAAATGTGACGGGAAATGCTGCAACCTTTGCTGTACCAGGATCGAAAATCTTGGGGTGACAAGGGGACAGGCCAGCGTACTCGAAAATGTCAATATGCACATACACTGCGGTGAACTCACGGCCATAATAGGTCCCAACGGCGGAGGCAAGAGCACGCTGCTGAAGGCGCTGCTCGGAGAAGTGCCATACACGGGCGAATTCAAATTCCTGGACGCCAAGGGCGGCCGGAGCATCGAACCGGTGATAGGATACGTGCCTCAGCACCTTGATTTCGATGCAGGCATCCCGGCCAGCGTGTCCGATCTGTTTACCGCATGTCTTTCAGGAAAGCCTGCATGGCTCGTGAGGCCGGGCAGCATCAGAAAGAGGGCGGTGGAAGGCCTGATGAAGGTCAATGCAGGGCATTTGCTGGACCGCAGGCTGGGAGCGCTGTCCGGCGGTGAACTGCAGAGGGTGCTGCTGGCGCTGGCCCTCGATCCCGTGCCCAACCTGCTGCTCCTTGACGAACCAGTATCAGGAATAGACCAGGGCGGGCTTGAGCTGTTTTACAATACTGTGGCCGAACTCAGGCACAATTATGATCTTTCCATCATCCTTGTTTCCCATGATTTTGACCTTGTATACCGGCATGCAGACCGGGTGGTGCTGCTCAACAAGACAGTGATAACCAGCGGTACTCCGCAGCAGGTGTTCAGTGATGAAAATACGTTGAAGTGCTTCGGGATCACCGGATTTTTTGCGGACGGCGGCATGCGCAGCGGAACGGAAGGAGGCAACGGGTGATGCTCCAAACCTGGTACGAGATCGTGGAATTCCTGCTGCCTTTCGAATGGGCGGAACACAACTTCATGAAGAACGCGCTGCTTGCAGTGCTTCTTATTACCCCGTTGTTCGGACTGCTGGGAACGATGGTCGTAAGCAATAAAATGGCCTTTTTTTCTGATTCCATCGGCCACGGCGCATTTACCGGGATCGCCATCGGGGCGCTGTTCGGCGGATTGCAGCCCCTGCTTGGCGCAGTACTGTTCTCCGTAGTTTTTGCAGTTGTAATAACGGTCATCAGGAACAAAAGCAGGACGTCCACTGACACGATAATAGGCGTGTTTTCTTCGACCGCAGTGGCCCTGGGGCTCATACTGCTGTCATCAGGCGGCTTCAACAGGTATTCGTCCTACCTTGTGGGCGATCTGCTCAGCGTCAGGCCGCATGAGATATGGCTGCTCCTGGTTTCATTCGCGGCAGTTGTCGTTCTATGGGTGCTCATATTCAACAAGGTGCTGCTGATAAGCATCAACCAGTCGCTGGCCGCAAGCCGCGGCGTAAATACGCTGCTTGTGGACATACTTTTCACCGTTTCCATAGCTGTGGTGGTCACGATCACGATACAGTGGGTCGGGCTCCTCATAATAAACTCGCTGATCGTCCTGCCGGCGGCAGCGTCGCGGAATGTTACCGCAAACATGCGGCAGTATCACTTCGTGTCTGTCGCTATATCGATGTTTTCCGGCATTTCCGGCCTGATAGCGTCATACTGGCTGAATACGCCGACAGGCGCCACCATCGTGCTTATTGCCGCTTTCATATTCTTTGCGCTCTTCCTGCTGCGGAAAAGGTTCTCACACTGATCGGTTAAAGGACAGCCAGGCCTGTACATGCCATCCTGTCTGCACCTGACAAATCGGACCGGGAACCACTCAGTTTGCGCCATGGAGCGGTTCGCCATTCCTTGCCTTATCTATCAGTTCACGCATCGGATCGATGCCGATCAGACCCGGGATATAGGCGTACAGCGAACCATCGGTGTTTATTATGAACGTATTTGGGAAACTGACCACTCCGAAAATGCCTGTTGTGACATCCCCGTCTTCGTCCAGTAGCACTGTCAGATCGATCTCATTGTCAGCTATATATTCTTTGACCTTATCGTACGGTTCTTCTGCGTTGACTGCCAGTATAACGGCGTCTCCCGCCTCCTGCAATTCCCTGTCCAAAATAAAAGTTTTAAATG
>JAAZKL010000149.1 GCA_012799845.1 Clostridiaceae bacterium | reverse complement strand
GTTCAAATCCTGAATATCAAGTATATTGATCAGTAGGGGACAGTTCTCAAGAAAGTGAAAATCCTCACAAAGAAAGTACTCAGAAGTAATAGAACAATATGGGACAGTTCTCAGGAATCGAGCAATATGGCTGCGATTCCCGGAACTGTCCCTGTTGTGCGGAAACTTGAGAACTGTCCCCCGCATTTGAAAACCAAGAACTGTCCCCTAAACCTGAGAACTGTCCCCCTAAATGAACTTCTGCATATTGTCGGTCCTGGACAGCTTGAATGCGGCGATGAGCATGAATGCCAGCGCAAACGCGGCGAGTACAAGCAGGTTCAGCGTTATGCTTTCAAATGTTACTCCGTCCTGCATTTCCCTTATAGCTTCCATTACCCACCGTTGGGGCGTAAAGTAACCGATTTTTTGCATGAAATCCGGCATGAGCTCAGGGTCCCAGTAGCACCCCCCAAGCATGCATGTGGGTGTCAGGACCAGCGTGCTGAGCGTGCCTGCCATGTACGATGAGCTGGAAAACGCGGTGATGAGCAGCCCCATGCCGACCGCCACAAGCGCGAACATCAGCAGGATAATGAACATATGGATATCGCTTATACCGGTATCGATCCCGAAAATGAACTTCATTGCCAGTTGTATCATAATGATCTGGATCATGCATATGATCAGCCCCGTAAGAGTATTGGCAAGAATGTACTGCTTTGAACTGACCGGCGCGGAACAGATCCTGTGATAGGTGCGGTCTCTTTTTTCTTTCAGGACGATCATCGATGTGAATCCGGATCCGAGCATGACGAACATGACCAGAAACCCGAGCGAAGTCCGTGTCATCGCCTTATCGGCACTTCTGTCTTCAGCGCTTAAAACATTGAACTCGACATCGCTGTTCCTGATCTGCGAAAGCAGACTGTCAAAGTCTGCAGGATCGCCGCCGGACACGGCCGAAAGCAGCGACATGGAGGCTGAGTGCCTGTATATCAGTTGCTCCACCCATGCTGTTACTTCTTTTCCCTTCAGCGAAACGATCTCTATGGCAGCAGCATTCCCGCCGAGGATGCCTTCAGTATAACCTTCGGGAACGACCACCACGGCGTCCAGTTCAAAGTCCAGGAGCTTTTTGCTGATTTCGTCCTCATCCACATCAACGACTGAAAAATCTTCTGTTGCAGCCAATTTGTCCTTCAATTCCAGTGCCGCTATGCCCCGGTCATGATCAGTGAAACCGAGCCTCAGGGTACTGACATTCGATGAACTGTGTATTATCATCGAAAACAGCACCCCGACCAGGGGCAGAAAGACGTATATGATAATATTTCCCTTTTTTCTGAACGTCACTTTTATGTTGTTCAGTATGAGAAGCCCCAGGTTACGCATATGCATTCCTCCTTCCTGACAGCAATGCGGCCGTGGATATGAACAGTATGGATAGTCCCAGGTTGACCGCAATGGAAATATACGCGTCAAAGTAACTGCCTTCGTAGATGATATTTATCAGGCCCATATTTATCCATCTCACCGGAGAAATGACAGATACTTTTGAAATCTGGTCGCCAAGCACGGATAAAGGCACATATCCTCCGCCGAGAAATACGAATACCGGTATGGCCGTGTTCAACAAGCCGTTTGCCGATTCCGCGGAGCGGAACATGAATGCCAGCGCCGCCCCAAGGCTTACGGTCATTATCGAATATGTGACAACAAGGACCGACACCGTAAGCAGGTCTTCTCCCCAGTTGGCTTTCAGCACCAGTTTGCTGAACAGCAGAACCACAAACGCCTGTATAATGGTTACAGAAATACTGCCAAGTATTTTCCCGGTTAGGAACTGGTATTTTTGGACCGGTGCGCAGAGCACCCTTGGACCGGTCTTCGCGTCGGCCTCGGACCTTATGCTCCAGAATCCCGTCAGCGAAGAATACAACAGGATCAGCGTCAGCATGGTCACCGCGTAGTAATCGGTAGAGCCGGGCTGCTTCTTGCGGTCAATGGCCGTCAGTCTTACCTGGCCGGTATTGCCGGACTGCTGTACCTTGGTAAGGGCGGCCGGATCGTTCCGGACTATGACACTTGTTGCCGCGTATGATTCGAGGAACGATTCCACGGCGTTTTCCACTATTCCTGATGCAAAGCCCGAATTCCTGTTCCTGTACATGTCTATCCGCAGCGGATCGCCTGTAATGTGCAGATATGCCGTATACCTGTGGTTCTCAATTTCGCTTATGCCTTTTTCAACATCTGCCGTCTCTTCGAACAGCATCCCTGTCTCATCCGACATATACTTGCGGAAGGTGCTGAAAGCGTTTTCGAATATTGGATCTTCTCCTTCAATATCGACCGTGTACAGCACATCGACATCCGCTATGTCTATGCTGTTTTCGAAAACGTTGCTGAAAGCCGCTCCCAGGATGACGATCAGCACTATGGGGAAGAGCACCATCAGCATATTTGTTTTGAAATCCCGAAGGATCTGCTTGATTTCTTTGGATATGATGTTCAGTATAATCACCTGCAGGCCACCTCCCTCAGTCTCTGAGCTTCCTTCCTGTCAGCGACAGGAACACGGTTTCCAGGTCGGGCGTTTTGCTTTCCACGCTTTTGATCGTCAGGTCATTTTCGATGAAATACTGTATTATCTTGTCCAGGTTCGTAACTTCCCTGGCGCTCGTTATCTTTACGGTGTTTTCTCCGATATCGACATTTTCGACGCCAGGTATCTCCCTGATAATGTTCTCGTCGACCTTTGAAGCAGGCTCGCTTATGGTCACCACGACCACGTCCCTGTCATTTATCATGTTTTCCAGTTCCGAGCATGTACCAAGGGCGATCACTTTACCGTGGTCCATGATGGCGATGCGGGTGCATATCTCCTCGACCTCTTCCATGTAGTGGCTGGTGTATATGATCGTGCTGCCCATCTCGTTAAGCTTCTTCACCGACTGCAGTATGTGGTTCCTGGACTGCGGGTCGATGCCGACAGTGGGTTCGTCCATTATGATGAGTTTGGGCTTATGGGCGATGGCACACGCTATGTTGAGCCTCCTCTTCATGCCCCCGGAGAAACTTTTCGGCATCTGGTTTTTCTTTTCGGACAGGCCTGTGAATTCGAGGGCCTCCAGCGCAGCTTCCTCCAATTGTTTCCCCCTGAGGCCGTACAGGCTGGCGAAGAATTTCACATTCTCCAGGCTGGTCAGGTCCTCATATATCGCTATGTCCTGGGGAACGATGCCCACGTAGGACCTGGTCGTCATTTTGTCCTTCCTTACATCTTTCCCGTATATACCGATACTGCCCTTATCGATGCTCAGCAACCCTGT
>JAAZKL010000148.1 GCA_012799845.1 Clostridiaceae bacterium | reverse complement strand
ATTGTAACATATATCCTGCGAAAAAACAAGCACAATATCTATTTGTCCTTAAGGTTGAACCATGCGTCCAGTCCGGGATAGATCGCCGCATCACCCAGTTCCTCTTCTATCCTGAGAAGCTGGTTGTACTTGGCGACCCTGTCGGTGCGCGACGGCGCTCCTGTCTTGATCTGCCCGGAGTTGACCGCTACCGCGATATCGGCTATGGTCGTGTCCTCAGTCTCGCCGGACCTGTGAGAGGTAACTGCCGTGTATCCCGCCCTGTTGGCCATCTGGATCGCATCCAGCGTTTCTGTGAGCGTACCGATCTGGTTGACTTTTATCAGTATGGAGTTGGCCACACCCATCTCGATGCCTTTCCTTAGCCTTTCAGTATTTGTTACGAACAGGTCGTCCCCGACAAGCTGGATCTTCCCGCCAAGCTTCTGAGTCAGCAGCTTCCAGCCTTCCCAGTCATCCTCCGCGACCCCGTCCTCCAGCGATATGATCGGGTATTTCTCCGCCAGGTCGGCCCAGAATTCGACCATCTCCTCGCGGGTCTTAATGATATTGGTCTTCCAGAAATGGTATGTGCCGTCCTCCCTGTACATCTCGGTGGCTGCCGCGTCTATGGCTATCCGGAAGTCGTCGCCAGGCTGGTAGCCAGCCTTTTCTACCGCTTCAAGGATCACCTTGATGGCTTCCTCGTCATCCTTCAAGTTGGGCGCGAATCCGCCCTCATCACCCACTGCTGTCGAATATCCCTTGTCTCCCAGGACCTTCTTCAGGTTGTGGAACACTTCTGCGCACATCATCAGCGCGTTTTTGAAGCAGTCCGCCCCGACGGGCATTATCATGAATTCCTGTATATTGACGCTGTTGTCCGCATGCTTTCCTCCGTTTATGATGTTCATCATAGGCACCGGCAGCGTCTTTGCGTTCACACCGCCTATATACTGGTAAAGGCTCAGGCCAAGCGCTTCCGCCGCTGCTTTCGCGACCGCCAGCGAAACTCCGAGGATCGCGTTCGCGCCGAGCTTCCCTTTGTTGTAAGTGCCATCCATCGCGATCATTTTCCGGTCTATCGCCACCTGGTCGAACACATTCATGCCTTCGACCTCAGGCGCGATTATCTCATTTACGTTCGAAACTGCGTTCAGTACTCCCTTGCCGAGGTATCTCCCCTTATCGCCGTCTCTCATTTCTATTGCTTCAAAAGCACCCGTCGATGCCCCTGACGGAACGGCGGCACGCCCTACGAAGCCGCCCTCGGCTATGACTTCGACTTCAACGGTCGGATTGCCTCTCGAGTCGAGAATTTCACGTGCGAATACACTTTCGATCTCCAGATACTGTTTCATAAACCATACTCCTTTCGATTCCTTCATTATAATGTTTATATGTCGATCTCATCATGTTTGTCCGGCAATGTCTGCTTGATCGCACCCGTCTGGCCTCGCCTGTCCGGTCAGGCCCGTACGCTGCATTATCTTATGACCATCATATTTATCGATCCATTCCATATTATACCACCGTCGTATATGCATGTCCACGATGACAACAGCATCCGGTATATTTTGTCCACAAAAAATGAAATTAAAACAAAATTCACCCTTCAATCACCCCATATAGCTCCTAAATAACCCACTATTTATCAGGATTATATGATATATTTAAGATGTTGAAAAATTACCATAAAAATAGAGCATGCATTCTGCCGGTGTATGGCGGAAAAATCCGCATAAAGCCCGGCAGGGCAGTCCGGTACAACAAGGGGGCATATTGATGACGGTCAGAAGATTCATTTCTTTCATTCTGATCCTTACATTGATCGTATCAATCTTTGCAGGGTGTTCAAAAAAACAAAAGGATAAGAATGAGGATCCGCTATCCGAAAGCGGAACGGGAACATCACAGGAAGGCCAGCCAGGTCTGGGCGGGTCACAACCGACCGGAGGGGGTACGCTGCCGTCCGGGTACCTGTTGCTTTCGGCATCTGAGCCGCCAAACCTGGACGGATTCCTGGAGGCTGCAAAGGACCCCATAGGCACGCCGGGGAAGGATTTCCAGTTGCTTGAAACAGGCGATCCTGACGACTGGGAGGATATGCCGGTGCCGCTGATAAACCCGCTGGGTTCCAGGAGCCTTTACTATGATACAGATCACGAGCCGCTAAATGACAGTTTTGTTGAAATGAAATGGCTCGATGTAGTGACTGAGGTCACACAGCATATATAT
>JAAZKL010000147.1 GCA_012799845.1 Clostridiaceae bacterium | reverse complement strand
TTTCTTCTCACTCCTTAATTTGAAAAACGTAATTACTCTGTAACTTCCGCAGATCCGGCCAATCTCCGTTCTGTTTTCCCGAAGCTGCACTTCGCTGCCGCTGTGCGGGTCTTTTCCCTTAATACCGCAAGCTCCGTCTTAAACCACCATGTTAAGCGAAGTAAGGTTTACTGCGTTATTCCATACTCTTCAATGCTGGTCTTGTATTTCCTCGTGCTGACCGCTTCCTTGCCGCCCTTTGTCAGGTACTTCTCAGGCTCGGGGTTGAGGTCTATCTTGACAACGGCCTTCTTCCAGCTTGGCCTGGTCCCGATATGGACGCCCAGTCTCTTGGTCTTGCCCTTGTAATTCGTGGTATTGACCTCGAGGACCTTTACCTGAAAAAGCTTCTCAGCGGCCTGCCTGATTTCAGTCTTGGTAGCATTTACATCTACGATAAAGGTGTATTTGCCGGCTGCTACTTCCTGGTTGCTTTTCTCAGTAATGAACGGTTTCAAGATTATATCTTCCGGTGCTCTCATCACGCATACACCTCCTCGACTTTTTCAACTGCGTCCTTCGTTATTATGAACTTGTCATATTTCAGTATGTCGAATACGTTGATCGTGTTGACCAGAGCAGTCTTTACGCCCGGAATGTTCCTTGCTGACTTTTCAACGTTTTCATTTTTGCTGTCCAGTACTATAAGGGCGCTTTTATCGACCTTGAGTGCGCCGAGAACATTTACCATCTGCTTTGTCTTGATGGTATCGAAACTCAACTGGTCCAGCACCATGATCTCGTTACTGTTGACCTTTGATGTAAGCGCCGACTTCAGCGCGAGTCTCTTGAGCTTCTTCGGCAGGGTATACGAATAGCTTCTTGGCTTGGGACCAAGAGCGATACCGCCCTTAATCCACTGGGCCGAACGAATGCTTCCATGGCGCGCGCGGCCTGTGCCCTTCTGCCTGTACGGCTTCCTGCCGCCGCCGCTGACCTCACTCTTGGTCTTGGTGGACTGTGTGCCCTGCCTCCTGTTTGCTAACTGGTTCTGTACAGCGAGATACATTGCATTTTCATTGACATCTATGCCGAATATATTGTCATTGAGTTCGATCTCACCGACTGTCTCGCCTTTCATGTTGTATAAATCAACCTTTGGCATGATCGCTTCCTCCTCCCATCTGTATTACCTGCCGGACTTGACAGTTTCCCGTACAATGACAAGACCGCCCTTGGGGCCCGGAACTGCGCCTTTTACGAGCAGCAGGTTCCTTTCACTGTCAACTCTTACCACGTTAAGGTTCAGAACTGTTACTTTGTCTCTGCCCATTCGTCCCGGCAGCTTCTTTCCTTTGAACACTCTTCCGGGGCTCGTGCCGGCGCCCAGGGTTCCGACTCTTCTGTGATACTTTGAACCATGTGATTCAGGACCTCTTGAGGATCCGAATCTTTTCATGACACCCTGGAAGCCTTTGCCCCTGGAAATGCCGCTTACATCTATCCTGTCACCGTTGCTGAACATATCGGCAACATTGATCTGCTGGCCTATTTCAAACCTGTCGATATCCTCAGTCCTGAATTCTCTCAGGTACTTCTTGGGCGCAGTATTGATCTTTGAAAACAAACCTTTCTCCGGCCTGTTCAGCTTCTTTTCGGGAACGTCTTCGAACCCCAGCTTTACAGCCGTATAACCGTCATTTTCAACTGTCTTTTTCTGAACAACAGCACACGGCCCTGCCTGTATTACCGTCACCGGAATAACAGTGCCGTTTTCGTCAAAAACCTGTGTCATACCTATTTTTTTGCCGAGAATAAACTTGTTCATCCTGTTACCTCCTAATCATCATTGGTTCATGATTCCTCACGAACATGATCTCCTGCGATAAAGCCTGATGTGATAAAACCCAGGACTCTATCACTGCTGAAGCTTTAATCAAAGCTTTATTTCTATATCAACACCTGCCGGCAGATCGAGCCTCATAAGAGCATCCACTGTCTTCGGCGTAGGCATCAGAATATCTATCAGCCTTTTATGGGTCCTCATTTCGAACTGCTCGCGCGAATCCTTATACTTGTGAGGAGCTCTGAGTATCGTGAAGATCTCCTTTTTTGTCGGAAGCGGTACCGGTCCGGACACCTGTGCGCCGGTCCTCTTGGCAGTGTCGACGATCTTTTCGGCTGACTGGTCGAGTATCTGGTGATCGAAAGCCTTCAGCCTGATTCTGATTTTCTGATTGTTTGCCATACAATAACCTCCTTGATAGTGTTCGGGGATCCACTTTCTGAACCTCATTTGTACATGGGTCCCGGGACCGTCCCCGCCGAAACTGTCCGACGGTTCTGAAAGCCGCTGCTTCCGCGGGCTTTCTGAATCCTGATCCCATGAATGTTACGTAATCCCCTCGAATGTTACGTACAACAA
>JAAZKL010000146.1 GCA_012799845.1 Clostridiaceae bacterium | reverse complement strand
TCCTCCTTTTCATCTGCACTCGTTTCCACTATCAGTTCGTCATGTACCTGAAGTATAAGCGTCGATACCATTTTACGTGCGCAAAGCTCCCTGTATACATTTACCATGGCGATTTTTATTATGTCGGCGGCAGTTCCCTGGATCGGCATGTTCATTGCAACACGCTCGCCGAAGGACCTCGTATTGAAGTTGGAGGATTTCAGTTCCGGAAGATACCTTCTCCTGCCGAATATCGTTTCTACATATCCATGCTGCCTGCCGAACTCTACTATGTCGTTCATATACGCCCTGACGCCGGGATATCTCTCCAGGTAGTCGTCGATATATTTGCGTGCTTGCTTCCTGGTGATCCCCAGATCCCTCGAAAGGCTGAAATCGCCTATGCCGTACACTATGCCAAAGTTGACGGCCTTGGCCCGGGAGCGCATCAGCGGCGTCACCTGCTCCCTTGGGACCTTGAAAACAGCAGCTGCGGTGGCAGTATGGATATCCTCGTTGTTCAGGAAGGCTGCCCTCATGTTTTCATCCCCTGCTATATGGGCCAGCACTCTCAGCTCGATCTGCGAATAGTCCGCATCGGACAGCAGGAAGCTGTCATTCTTCGGTACGAACACCTTCCTTATATCTCTTCCCATCTCAAGCCTTACCGGAATATTCTGCAGATTCGGTTCAGTGCTGCTGATCCTTCCGGTCGCGGTAACGGTCTGGTTGAAGCTCGAGTGTATGCGTCCCGTCGCAGGGTCGATCATATTGAGCAGTCCGTCGGCATATGTGGTTTTCAGTTTAATGAGCTGCCTGTATTCGAGTATCCTCGAAATGATCTCATGCTCGCCTGCCAGCTCGTCAAGCACTTCCGCGTCTGTCGAATAACCGGTCTTGGTTTTCTTTACCACCCGAAGCCCCAGTTTCTCAAACAGTATGGCGCCAAGCTGCTTCGTAGAATTGATGTTGAATGTTTCGCCTGCCAGATCGTATATGTCCCTTTCGGCGGCTTCTATCCTTTCATCCAGCCTGGCCGAGTACTCCTCAAGTTCCTTCCTGTTCACACCGAATCCCCTGTATTCCATATCAGCCAGCACTTCCACCAGGGGCATCTCTATTTCGTAGCACAGTTTATCCTGGCCGTTCTCCGCTATTTTTGCCTGTATGGCATCCGCAAGCCTGAATATCACGCTGCAGTGCGTTACAGCGACCGGAGCCACGCGTTCTGCGGGAAGTTCATGATACGGGGTATAGTTTTTCCCTTTGCCGCTGAGTTCCTCGGCTGAATCAAACGTAAAGCCCAGGTAAAGCTGCGACAGCTCGGACAATGTATAAGTACTCCTGGAAGGATCCAGTATGTAAGCGCCTATCATCGTATCGAAGCAAAGGCCTTCGAACCGGACTCCTCTGCGCTTCAGGTAAACGATGAGATTTTTGAGGTTGTGCCCGTATTTTTTTATACCCGCATCAGAAAACAGTCCTCCGAGCATTTCAAGGAACTGGCTCTCGCTGATGCCTCCCCCTATTATTACGTAGGCATTCCGGTCCGCCCAGGAGAACGCAGCTCCCGACAGCCTGGACTCAAACCGGTTCACATGGTCCAACAGGTAATATATCGATATCTTATCTTCTTTCGCCATGGATGACGCAAGGCCGGCCAGGGAGATAAGATCTTCAACAACGGTGAATTCGGGAGTTTCAGCCCTGGCCCCACTGACTGCATTTTCCGCTCCAAGGCCGTACTTTTCTATCATGCTTTTGAAACCAAGCCTGCTGAACAGGCTGTACAGTCTGTCGCTGTCGAATTCTTTCCTCTTCAGTTCGTCCAATGCACAAAGCTCCGGCATATTCCTCTCTATGGCGGCAAGACGCCTGCTCATGTATGCCATTTCCCTGCCAGCCTCAAGCTTTTTGCGCAAAGTTTCTTTGCTGATATTATCAATACTTTCGTATACTCCATCGAGAGTCCCGTAGGTCCTGATCAGATCCAGCGCAGTCTTTTCGCCTATACCCGGGACTCCGGGTATGTTGTCGGATTTGTCGCCCATGAGAGCCTTCACGTCTATGAGCTGCCCGGGCGACACTCCGTAGCGTTCATGGACCGCCGCCGCGTCATAGTATTCCGTTTCCGTTCTGCCGGCTCTTGTCACGGGGATTATTATCCTGGTCTTTTCCGATGCCAGCTGCAATGAGTCCCTGTCGCCTGTAACTATTACGACCTGCATGTCCCTGTCTTCCGCGCATTTTGAAACAGAACCTATTATATCGTCCGCCTCGAATCCTTCCAACTCAAGACGCGTTATATTCATCGCATCCAGTATCTCCTTCACATACGGGACCTGTTCCGCCAGTTCGGGAGGCATCCCCTTCCTGTGCGCCTTGTAGCCGGTAAACTCCAGGTGCCTGAAAGTAGGCGCCCTGAGGTCGAAAGCAACGCAAATGAACTGAGGTTCTTCCTCAGCAAGAAATTTGTTCAGTATATTCAAAAATCCATATATCGCGTTGGTATGCAGCCCGTCAGCCGCAGACAGCAACTGCGGACCCTGCAGTCCGTAAAATGCCCTGTTGAGTATGCTGTTGCCGTCGATCAGCATAAGTTTTTCCATGAGGCACCTCCATTACCTGAATAATTTCCATATTATATATTTTGCCTCGTGCGTATTTTTCATCCAGTATATTCTACACAAAAAAACGGCCGCCGTAAATGGCTGCCGTCTTTGTCGCGCTATGCCTGTTTTTGATTATTTTTTATTGATATGGACGGTTACGGTAATGAAGTCCGAGTTGAGCCTGAGCGTTTCGATTTGCTTATCCGTATCTTCTTTTTCTTTTCTAAGTTTATTTATTTCCTCGGCATCAGATTCGCCGCTTTTATTCTCCAATTCCGCCAAATGACGGTCATAGGCATTGCTTTGGTCTATCAGCATATTCAGTTCATCTGTCCGGTCCTCGGTGACAAAGGCGCCGGTTTGTACATTTGCGGATCCGAATGCATCGTTGAGTGCAGCCGCGAACGTCCAGTAGTCCGTTTCGGCAAAGACCAGCTGCAGTTTTATCTGTACTTCATCGCCCTCTCCTGTGGCTGTGCCGTAATTGTCCATAGGACTTTCCTGGACGGAAGGAAGCACGGTATTATCTTCAGCTGCCGTACCGTTGTTTTCTTCTGCAAGGGTGGTGATCATCTGCAGGGCTGCTGCCGGATCTTCCGCCGTGATCGACAGTTCCGAAGTTTTATAGCTTGCTGTTTCGGCTTCGGTAAATTCTACTGCGATACCGTTATCGCGGCTTTCAACAGACGATGAACGATTTATTTCAAAGCTTCTCGGAACTGCGGCCGGGTGTTCTGATCCCGATAATGCCATCCCGTCATCAGCCGTGTCCGGCATGGCTTTGGCCGCACCTTCCGCCGGCTCCGCAAAGGAATCCTGGCCTTCATCAATCGCCAAACCGATACCGCTGTCCGGAGCAGTCTGCGCAAGGTATCCGCCTGCGCCCGCCTGTGCGGGCGCCAGGTCAGCCTTTTCAGCAGTCTTTGCTCCGAGTCCGCCCGAAAGCAACCCGAATCTCACGATGCTGCCGCCAAGGAAGATAAGGAGAATGCCTGCTGCTATCGATGCAAAGGTCTTTGTCGTCCATTTTCTCTTCTGCCAGTCAACGCCTGTAACTGCATTCCCGTTATCAGATGCTGCTGCAGTCAGTTTTTCATGCAGTTCGTCCCCGAATCCTTCCGGCAGATCATACAAAGGCATGCTTTGGCAAAGCTTTATGATCCGGATCATATCATCCATCTCTTTTCTGCATCCGGGACAGCTGCTTATGTGTTCTTCGAACGATCTTCTTTCACTGGCACTTAATTCGTCATCTGCATATGCGCTGATATTTTCCCTTACATCTGCACAGTTCATCATCTCCGACCCTCCTTTCACCTTATTTGACGTAATCACCGTATAAAAGTTCCGTTCTTGCCGACAAAACATTGCGAAGCGCCTGCCTTTCCCTGTTGATCCTCGATTTTACCGTACCTCCAGGGCAATCGAGTATCCGGGCGATTTCTTCATAGGTCAAACCCTGCAGGTCTCTAAGGGTGATCACGATCCTCTGGTCTTCCGGCAGACTGTTTATCGCTGCATTTACGATGCTTCGCAGTTCCTCCCGTTCCGCCAGTTCATCAGGCAGCGGGTCCTCACTTACAACCTGGCGCTTCATTTCGCCGTCATCCATGTGGATTTCTTCATCAAGCGAGATGACTTTTTTGTTCTTTCGCTTTCTTATCTCATCGAGGCACACATTTGTCGTGATCCTGTAAATCCATGTGGAAAAAGACGATTGTTCCTTGAATCCGGAGATCGACTTGAACACCCTGATAAACGCTTCCTGCGCAAGGTCGGCGGCATCGTCGTGATTGCCGGTCATCCTCAGGGCAAGGTTGTACACTTTTTTCTCGTATGCTTCCACCAACTGTTCAAAAGCTTCGACATCGCCAGCTTTGGCCTTTCTGAGCAAAAGCTGTTCATTCCGGTCCATAGGTTTTAGTGACCCCCTGTGAAAAATAAGAGTACATAATAAGCACTCATGTTAGATTATACATTAATTATTCGTTCTATGTAACTATCAAAATCGACACAGTGTTGAGGCCGGGCACGATGGAATGACCGGCAATGGCATTTGCTCCGGTTATGGTGCCGTGATGGCAGTTGATCAGACATTTAGGGCTGCTTCGCGAACATCTGCATACCGGCTCATTTGCTCCAATGAGGGCGCAGGTCACTCGCCGTCCATGGCTCGGGACCAGCGCCGGCAGCATCCGTGCTGTCGGTTGAAGTGCCTGATGCCTCATTCGAACTGCATGACCCGACCGTATCTATAGTACTTGCATCCGATCAATACCTGATTGCCCATCCGCCAGTCTTTAAAAGACCTGGATACCATTTATTCCGCGCGCTTCAGCCGGTATATGCTCCATATCCCGATTTTTTCGTTGGCCATCCTCACTAGCCAGGATTCTCCATCCATAGTGTAAAAAGCATACTTTTGCCCGTTTTCATAGGTGAATACCGCACGCCTCCGGCAGTCCTTATATTTTGAAATACCAGGAGGGGAAACGAAAGAAAATGCTATGAGCGAAGAAAACTCGCTTTCATCCACGGCAGTGTCCTCATATTGGGCTGAAGCCCACTCTATGTCGCCGGTCCTGGTATTCCGGACCGTCATCCCCTCTTCCCCGAGTTCGTAAATATACGGCATACTGCCTTTCATGGCTAAAAACGAACTTAAAGGATTCATGTACAGGCACTCGTCGAACTCATAGGATCCAAGTATATCAGTATCATCAGCGTTTGAACTGCCATCGCCCGCATCTGCCTGTACCGCGAAAGTTATGCCTGCTCCGAAAATCAGCAGACACACTGCTCCCGCAATAACGGCGGTCCGTTTGCCCGGCCACCCGGCAAACCGCCTGGCCATGCCCAGGACAAACCATGTAACAGCGCCCGAGATCAAAACGACCAGGATGTCCACAGGCGCAAGCGCAATAGCCTTCAGCCCGTCAAAAAACCAGCCGGTGCCGAAACGATACAGGTCTCCCTTCATCATCACCGCCTCACCAATGTACATCAACACAACAGTCGCAGCAGATATCAGCACAGGCAGCGCAACTCCGGCAATCTTGCCTTTGCTGAGAAGGAAACTTCCCGCATACACTCCCGATGCAGCGCCAGGCAGAATGAAAAAGAGGCATGTCAGGACTGATGCGAGCGGCGTCTGGATTGGCCCGGCTTGCCTGCCATATATCCACCGCAGCAGGCGGCAAAGTTATGGTCCGGTCTATGGAAAGCGACGCCGGATCTATCAGCGTCATACCAGCCGTACTTATATCGATCTTTTCCATAAACAACTCAACTGCGATAAATACCGCATAGGACCCTGCCAGTCCGGCCAGGAAAGGCACCCTTCTCACTCTGTACAGAACGGGCTGGAACGCTGCGAACATGATTATGGCCAAACACATCGCCGCGTACGGGATCACATACCTTGCATACTGGTCAGGTCTGACCGCGCCATCCGTTATGCTGATATAGACCATGCGCACGCCGTTTATCAGCGGATAGGCCGAAAGGGCGAGCAGCACGGCCAGCATAAGCCAGTAAAACCTTTTAAAGTGCGGATTCCCGGAGTGTAAAATCCGGCGGTCAGCACCACCTGGTTCATTATAGTTATCATTGTAGTTATCACTGCAGCTATCATTGTAGTTATCACTGTAGTTGTCACTGTAGTTGTCGCTGTAGTTATCACTGCAGTTGTCGCTGTAGTTATCGCTGTAGTTATCGCTATAACCTTCACTGCTACTCTCACGAATGAATTCGCTTTGTTGATCATCTTTCACAGTTTCACCCCCCGAAAGACGGATTCGTGATCAGCACCAGAGCAACAGACAACAGGAAAACTGCAGTTGCAGCAGCACCAATAACGGTCATCCTTCTGTAATTTAACACATTCATAATACGCACCCGGACGCCTGAGCTTCCGAAAGCGGACGGAACGATATAGCTCCTGCCATCTGCAAACTGCAGCAGGGCAGACGCATATGCTTTGGATCCGTCGATGCCGTACTTCCCGCGTTTCAACACGGTCTCGTCGCAGGAAAGTTCCATGTCTCTGAAAAATGCCCTGAGCATTACCCACACAAGAGGATTGAACCAGTGGATGCAGGCCGTAATGACAGCCAATGCCCGCCACAGATTGTCCAGCCGCTTCCGATGGACATTCTCATGCTCAAGTATCATCTTCCCCGGATCGCTTTCCGGATCGACCCCGGACGGAAGTATGATCCTTGGCCGGAACACACCTGCAAGGACAGGCGATAAAACCATTTCCGAACGATAAATGTTGCCTTTGATATGAACAGCATTTTTGAGTTCTCTACAAGTGAACGAGTACAACAGGCAAACAGCGATCAGCGCGCCTGCAGCCGCGATTACCCAAACCACCGAACTTACGGCAAAAATCCGTCTCAGGGATTCAGCTTTATACACGATCGGATCATAACCTTCAACTGCACCGACAGCGTTCATCATTACAATGTCGATCGATGCCGGTAAGTAAACAGCGCCCCGTGTTATCGTCTCAATATCGACGAGCCGCTTGACAAGGCCTCCGGTAAAGTTGAACAGGCTCAAGCCCGATGACAGCGTGAACGGCATGATAAGCCGAAAAAACGCCAGGGCCCACAACGGGTATATGTATCTTCGAGGGATCGGCTTTATAAGCCTTATCAGAAACAGAACCGCAATGACAACGCAGGAAGCGATGCTCATATTCAATACGATATAGAAAATCCAGCCCGGCATTCGAACCACTCCTTCAGGTATAGCACCATTTCCCCGGATATATTCCGTTTCTCACAGCTGGCCATTACCAAGGCGATTATCACTTGCCCCCGACCAACCTTTCAGGGACAATCAGCGCTTCCCCCGGCCAGCAGTTATCCAGGCGGTCAGCGTTTCTTCCGACCGTGTTCGTCGATCAGCTTCCTGAGTTCGTCAGTTTCCTCAGCAGACAATGTTCCATCAGCCATGAATGATGAAAATAGCATTTTGACTGATCCGCCAAAAAATGACCGAAGTACTTTTCTGGCTTCATCACGGCCGACTTCTTCACGGGTAATCAGGCTGCGGCACACGAAATTAGGCTCGGAACGCTCTATCGCCCCTTTAGCCACCAGCTTTTTGATGACAGTGTAAGTGGTATTCTTATTCCAGCCTGTCCTGTCTGCTGCAAGCAGAGCAAGTTCTTTAGCTGTCGCTCCTTCGTTGGCCCACAACAGCTCCATCAGCTTCAGTTCGCTGTCGAACAGCTTTATCTTGCTTTCAGTACCAGTAGTACCTTTTGTGTTTTCTGTGTTTTCTGTGTTTTCTGTGTTTTCTGTGTTTTCTGTGTTTTCTGTGTTTTCTGTGTTTTCTGTGTTTTCTGTGGACTCTGTGTTTTCTGTGATCTCTGTGGTCTCTGTAATCTCTGCGTTCCTCGTGTCCTTGGTGTTCTTAGTGTTCCTGGTATTCCTGGTGTCCTTGGTGCTCCTGGTGTTCCTGGAGTTCCTGGTCCTCTTTGTGTCCTTTGTGTTTTTTTCGTTTTCTGCGATTTCTGAGCTTTGTTTGATTTTGCTGTTAACTTCCTTCTTTCCTGCCATTTCTACTTCCCTCCGGCAACACAATCTGTAATAGATCCCACTCAGACTACTGTAATAGTACAACAACAGACTATCACAATAGTCTGTTGTTGTCAACGGTGTTATCAGGTTTTTGCTATCGTGCTTTGTGAGCATGGCTCTACTGTCACGCTTCGTGCACAGCTCTACTGTCACGCTTTGTGTGCATAACTCTACTGTCCCGTTTTATGCGCTGGCTTTGCGCACTTGGCTTTGTACGACTTGCATCATGTACCCGGCTTTGCACGCCTGGTTTGCGTGTATAGTTTACCTTGATTACTGCACATATGCTTTGCAGGCGGGAGATGCACTCGCCGCATGCAATGATGTTTGCCATATTATGCTGACCCCTGTTTCACCTGCAGTATATCTGCACCGCATCCCTCAGGAAAGGCGCGCAGCCCGGCGCGATCCTGTCAAAATATGCGGTAAAGCGCGGATCCTCCACATACATCTGCGTCACGCCGATGTGGGCTTCCCTGCTGTACTCACCCCAGGAAAAGCAAAGCCACTTTTTATGCAGTTCACATGCCTTCTGCGCAAGCTCGCCGGCAGGATCTCCCTGTTCATATGCCGCTTTCAGGGTTTCGTGGAATTCAGCTGTCAGTTTCTCAAATTCAGCATACTGTTCCCTGCTCATACCCATAAACTTTGCATTTGAGCGGTCGACGGCTTCATCTCCATATTTCTCCCTTATCTCCCTGCCATACTTCTGCTCATTTTCATCCACCAGCTTCTTTTTGAAGCCTTCGAATTTTTCCATGTCACTCATGATCATCTCTCCTTTTGCTGCCCTAATGGTTTTTTCCACATTGGCGATCAGCAGGTCCAACTGATTCCTTCTGGCAAGCATGGCGGACAAATGGCTTTCCAGCGCTGCAAGTTCGTCGAAGTCATCCGAAGACAATATCTTTTTGATTTCCTCCAGCGGTACGCCAAGTTCACGGTAGAAAAGGATCTGCTGCAGCCTGTCAGTCTCCTTCGGACCGTATATGCGGTATCCGTTCGAACTTATCCTTGCAGGCGTAAGCAGGCCAATCTCATCATAAAACCGCAATGTCCGCGTACTCACGCCCGCCATTTTTGCCAGCTTGTTGATCGTGTACTCCATCTGATCACCACCTCACGGAGATAATCATAAACTATGACGTAACGTTAATGTCAACAAAATTGTTGAATGAACTCGATTACCAGAGTCCCCTGGCTCAGATGAACTCCGCAACCGCTTCATTTGCAAGCTTTGTGATCAATGCGGCCATCTCCCCCGGCGTCCGCGGATCGCCGTCATACAGCCACTTGCGGATGACTCCTATACAGCCTGTGGCTACATAAGTATAAATATAGTCCACGGTGGATTGATCGACCAGCTTCTTTTTTCGCCATTCCAGCACGATGCGCTCCTTGATTATCTGCATGACATATGTCTGGATATCTATGTCGACATTCATGCCGAGCAGCACACGACAAAGCTCGCTGTTTTTATCGATGTATTCAAAGATAATCGTGATCATCTGCATCAGGCCGCTTTCGCCCTCTTTCAGGCCGCTGTACACATAGGAGGTGATATCGGCAATAAACTCATCAGAAATTTTTCTCAGGAGGTCAAACTGGTCAGCATAGTGGGTATAAAACGTTGCACGGTTGATATCGGCCAGGTCGCACAATTCCTTCACCGTGATCCTGGATATGGGTTTTTTCTGCAAAAGCTTTATTAAGCTCTCCCGGAGTACCATTTTTGTGTACTTTACACGCCTGTCGCCAGCCATACCTGTCCCTCCTCAACACATTTTTGCAAAATGTTTATTATATTTCATACCGTTAATATAATCCAAACATGCAATATAGTCAACGACACGCCTGAAATGTATGTTATCACGGCAACAAAAGCATCTTACCCGGGATGACCCGCAGCAGAATAAAGCCCGTTGACGTATCACTGTACGGAATTGCCGGATCAATGTTCGCAAATCCGGTTTTGCCAGGTGATATCAGGTGCTATAATAATGTTGATGATGCAAAAAGAACGCCAGGAAAATTTTAAGTATGTCACATGGCTGATAATGATGTCAGACTATGATGACGGCAGATGATAATGATGTCAGACTATAATAACTGGAAAATCAAAAAAGCTGAAGACTGGAAAAGCAGTTTGAAAAAGAGACTTGTGGAGTACTGCAGATCACTTGATATCGAATATGTCGGTATCGCTCCTGCGGAACCTTATCTGGATTTTGAAAGAATCTGGCTCAGTCAGATCAGGAAAGGCCATATGAGCGGTTTCGAGGAAAAGGATGCGGCGAAAAGGGTCTACCCGGAACTGACGCTTCCGGATGCGCGTTCTGTGGTCGTCTGCCTCTTTCCCTACTATTCAGGAACTGCCGATCAGGGAAATATCACAAAATCCGCTTACAGTCTCGACTATCACATTATTGCCAGGGAAAAACTGGACATGATCGCAAGATTCCTCGAAAACTGCGTTGACGATTTCCATTACAAGGCCTTCGTGGACAACGGCCCCTTCAGCGACAGATACCTGGCTTACAGGGCCGGACTTGGGTTCCGGGGCATAAACGGCCACATAATCACTGAAAAATACGGATCGTATGTTTTCATAGGGTATATACTGAACAACTTCCCCTTTGAGCCTGACACCCCACAAAACAGGACCTGCCATCAATGCTTAGAATGTGTCAGGAGATGCCCCGGCCAGTGTATCACGGGAGACTTTACAATAAACCCGACGCGCTGCAAATCCTACCTTACCCAAAAGAAGGGCAGCCTGACCCGGGAAGAGACAGATATAGTCAGGAAGACCAGGCTTGTATGGGGCTGCGACGTATGCCAGGATGTATGCCCCCACAACAGAAATGTACAGCCGACACCGATCAGGGAGTTTAAGACGGATCTTCTGTACAGCGTCGATGTCGAAGAACTCAGGAAACTTTCCAACGTGGAATTCAGGAAGAGGTATGGCAACAGGTCGTTCAGTTGGAGAGGCAGGGACGTGTTGATAAGAAACCATGAAACCATTCACAGCGGATGAAATACCGCTATTGCCGGGCATTCGTCGGCATACGATTGAAAAAGCATCCGGACTTCTCTATAATAATTATGTTATATCCTACAGTTGTGATATATCCTGCAGTACGAATGATCGTCAGAGCTTATATCTGAAAATGTGAAATTACAGGGAGGTCAAACAATGGCTTGTGATTCCAAAGCAAACTGCACCTGCTCATATCCTTGCTCAAGGCGCGGCAAATGCTGCGAATGCGTGGCATACCACCGCAGGCACGGTGAAGTTCCGGGCTGCTTCTTTTCCCAGGCTGGCGAGAAAACATATGACAGGTCCATCGAAAACCTTTACAGGGACTACAAAAAGAACGGCTGATTTTTTCGAAAGTGGTTGATATTTAGCAAGTGGCTGGTATTACGAGTGACTGATATAAAGAGCGGCTAATATTATGGACCTGTGAAGAAAAACAATACAAAGGGTTGTTTATACCTGAAGATGATATTTTTTAAGTTGATTAGTCCTGGAAAGATCAGGCCAGGCCGGTATTGAACACGGCAACGGACCTGTCCAATATACCCCGCATGTATGCGATAAGTACGCCATAATTGGTCATTGGCACATTCTGGTCCTGCGCGCTCTTTCTCCTGTAACTCATCTCTCTTTCGTTGAGCATGCAGCCTCCGCAGTGTACGACCAGCTTTACCCCTGAAAGGTCGTCAGGAAACTCCGCTCCGGATGTGAACCTGAAGTTGAGATCCTTTTTCGTGAACTGACTTATCCACCGGGGCAGCTTCACGGTTCCGATATCATCGCACTGCCTGTGGTGGGTGCACCCTTCCGAAATGAGTATTGTATCGCCTTCCTGCAGCCCGGCGAGCACTTTTGCGCCTTCGACGGCAGTGCTCAGGCCGCCCCGGTACCTGGCAAAAAGGATAGAAAACGAAGTCAGCGGGATATCTTCAGGTACGATCGATGCCACCTTCCCAAATACCTGGCTGTCGGTCACCACAAGATCCGGCTTTTTCCCGAGCTTCGCCAGCGTATCTTCCAGTTCTGTTTCTTTCACGACAATGGCTGTTGCGCCAGTGTCCAGGATGTCACGGATGGCCTGTTGCTGCGGCAGGATGAGCCTCCCTTTCGGAGCAGCCCTGTCTATCGGGACGACCAACACCACGAAATTTCCGGGCTCGATAATATCGCCGACCAGCCTGCATTTCGGTTCCTGTCTCGTCGCGAAGGCTGCTATCATTTCCTTCAGTTCGTGTATATTGTAGCCTGTTTTGGCGCTGACACGTATTTCACAGTTTTTTACCGGTTCTCCCGTTTTGTGTCCGGTTTTGGTCCCCGTACCACTTATAACCTCAGTCCCCATACCGCTTTGGGTTTCGGTCCCCGCGCTATTTGCAGCTTCGATTCCCGTATTACTTGCAACTCCGGTTTCTGTATTACTTACAGTTCCGGATCCTGATGCTTCCGCACCATGGCCGGTCCCGGATTCTGATCCCATTGTTCCATGCCCGGTCCTGGCTTCCGATTCCTCTGCTCCATATCTGGTCCCGGATCCGGCTCCTGATCCAATATCCTCTCCATGTCCGGTCATGTCGGCCTTGTTCCAGACGATAATGAAATCTATGCCCTTCTCCCTGAACAGGCTGATAAGTTCCTCATCCTTCGGCATCATGCCGACTGCGGAATCTATGACAATAACGGCCAGATCCGTCCTGTTCAGCGCCTTTCGGGTCTTTTGGACGCGCAGTCCGCCAAGGGCGCCTTCATCGTCAAATCCCGGGGTGTCTATGATGACGACAGGGCCGGCCGGCGGCAGTTCCATCGCCTTGTATACCGGGTCGGTTGTGGTCCCCTTCACATCTGAAACCACTGAAAGGTCCTGCCCGGTCACAGCATTGACGATGCTCGATTTGCCGGAATTCATACTGCCGAAAAATCCTATATGGAAACGTTCCGATGAAGGCACAGCATTCATGCTCATAAATCATACCTCCGCGATATTATTTTGCAGTCGTGATCCCTGTTCTGTAAGGCAGCCTCATAGTCCAGTGGTGATCCCTGTTCTGTCGGGCGGCTTCAAAGCCTGAAGTCACGGCTTCCGTTCCGGATGTTTTCCAGGTTCCGCACAACGACCTGCCTGACTTTTTCATTCGGGATATTGACCAGTTCGCTTTGGATCAGTGCCTGGCCGGCTGCCCTGGTTTCAGCGGAAGCATAGTCCTCCAGGTACTCCATCAAAGTCATCATGGCGTTGGGATGGCAGCAGTTCTGTATCTGGCCGCTTTTGCACAGGCTCATGAACCTGTCCCCGGTCCTGCCCTCCCTGTAGCAGGCGGTACAGAAGCTCGGGAT
This sequence comes from Clostridiaceae bacterium, assembly GCA_012799845.1. Lineage (GTDB taxonomy): Bacteria > Bacillota > Clostridia > Acetivibrionales > DTU013 > DTU013. Next base: position 5,229 of record JAAZKL010000146.1, on the reverse strand, counting down.
GTATCCAAGTTCGATCAGCCACCTGACCACCTCATCCAGCGTCCTTCTGTCGCTTACATCGAACTGCGCTGAATTCTCATCTTCCGGCTCCGGTTCGCAGTATCCGCCCACACTGGTTTTCGACCCGCCGCTGATCTGCGATACTCCAAGGTGCAGCAATCGCTCCCTGCACTCCTTGCTCTCCCTTGTCGATATGATAATACCGGTATACGGGACAGCTATACGAATGCATGCCACTATTTTGGCAAACGTGTCGTCATCGATCCCGTTGCTGAACATCGACGGATCGATGTCATCCGCCCGTTTCACCCTCGGTACACTGATGGTATGAGGCCCGACTCCGAATGCAGCTTCCAGGTGCTCCGCATGCATCAGCAATGCTGCAAACTCATAGCGGTACAACTCAAGCCCGAACAGAACACCAAGACCTACGTCATCTATGCCGCCCTGCATTGCCCTGTCCATGGCCTCGGTATGATATGCATAATCATGCTTCGGACCTGTCGGATGGAGCTTTTCGTAGCTTTCCCTGTGGTAGGTTTCCTGGAAAAGAACATACGTACCTATGCCGGCTTCTTTCAGCTTCCAGTAATTTTCGACCGTCGTGGCCGCGATATTGACATTGACGCGCCGTATCGCACCGTTTTTATGCTTTATGCCGTATATGGTTTCGATGCTCTCCAGTATATACTCGATGGGATTGTTGACAGGGTCCTCCCCCGCTTCGATGGCAAGCCTTTTATGCCCCATATCCTGCAGTGCGATGACCTCCCTGCGGATCTCATCCTGGGTCATTTTCTTCCTTGTGATATGCTTGTTTTTCATATGATACGGGCAATAGACGCAGCCATTGACACAATAGTTGGAAAGGTAAAGCGGTGCGAACAGCACTATCCGGTTGCCATAGAAGTCTTTCTTGATTTGTTGGGCAAGCGCGTATATCTCTTCATTCCTGTCTTCCAGTTCACAGTCCAGCAACACTGCTGCTTCCCTGTGGGACAGTCCTTTGCGAAGCTTCGCCTTCTCAATTATGCCGTCGATAAGCGCGGCATTTCTCCGGTTCTCCCGCGCATACCCGAGCGTATCGAGAACCTCCTGGTGCGAAATGAAATCTTCAGCTCTCATTGATTTTGGATCGTACATGATAATCCCCTTTCTATTTCGGGTCAGAAGCCCATTTGCTGTGCATTCTTTCCCTTCAGTAACCGGGATCCTTATGGAACCGGCCGTCTCGGGCCGGTGTTCCGAGGATCGATCTATGATTCCCCGGATGTACGGGCACGCCGTTTCCAGGGTAATGTACCATTTCATCAGAAACACATGTTTCCGCATTATCCGATTGCATTGTTACCGGTACTGCATACCATTTCAATCAGGATCGTGCAGCTATGCCGTCTTTTGGATGCAAGCCTTGTGGTCGCCCCTGGATACGGCTATGCGGCAGCCGATGCTTTCCATCCTTTTCTCAAGGCAATATCGGCATTCCGCAGCTTCATCGCCTGTGCATATCTTATTGTCATAGAGCAAGTATTTTTCTCTCACGCTTTTAGGAGACAAATTCGGCATCACGATATTGGCTCCGGCAAGTATGCCTCGTTCACGGCCGCGCGGGTCGATCGTCCCCAATGCGGTGGTGGCAGGCAGCAGGACCTCCGGGAGCATAAGCCGTATGATCGCCAGCAGGTACAGTGTCAGTTCAAGGGTCCCTGCCTCCTTTCCGGCAAACGGCGTCGCATGATGGGGTATGAACGGCCCTATCCCGACCATGTGAGGCTCCAGCTCTTTTATGAACAGCAGGTCCCCCACGATATGGTCAGTGGTCTGGTACGGCGACCCCACCATGAATCCGCATCCCACCTGGTATCCGATTTGCTTCAGGTCATACAGGCACTGCTTTCTGTTCTTCAAAGACATTTTTTCTGGATGGAGCATCGCATAGTGGCTTTCATCCGCTGTTTCATGGCGCAACAGGTAGCGGTCCGCACCGGCATCATAAAAAGCTTTGTATGACTCATAGCTTCTCTCACCTATCGAAAGCGTAACGGCACAGTCAGGGAACTCCTTTTTTATGGAACGGATGATGCCGATCACCTTTTCATCCGTATAATATCCGTCTTCTCCTCCCTGAAGCACAAAAGTCCTGAAGCCAAGCTCATATCCCGTCCGGCAGCACTCAAGTATCTGCTCGTCGGTCAGGCGGTAACGCTGCGCGCTTCTGTTGCTTTTCCGTATACCGCAGTAGTAACAGTCATTCCTGCAGTAATTGGTGAACTCGATAAGCCCCCGGATATACACATCATGCCCATAATGCCTGGTGCGCACTTCTCTCGCTCTCCAGGCAAGGTACTCATACAGATCCTCATTGCGGCTGTCTATCAGCGTTTTGTATTCATCCGGCTCGAGTCCGGTTGTGTGATAGAGTTTGTCGATCAATTGCTTCATACGTTATCCACGTTCCTTATACCTTTTAAGTTCCTTATGCTCGTTTAATCTATTTTTACTCATTGCGAACTACATATGGCTGTTCATTTCCGAACTGCTTATGGCTGTTGATTCACAAGATTTCTATAGCTTGTTGTTCCCGGGCTGCTTGTGGCTGTTCATCCCCCGGTCCCTGTTCTTCAGGCTTCACCCTCGGAACTCCGTGTTTCAGAATATGATACCTTTGAATAGGCCGCTTTTGCGCTTACGCCAGGCAGCCTGCCGATCTTCCCCGACATGGCGCTTATAACGTCATTGGGAGCATCGACGGCAATACTGATGATATTGATACCCTTTTCCCGGTACGGGATCCCCATCCTGCCGATGATATAATCTGCGTACTCATGCAGTACCGTATTGAGTTTGCCCGTCGATTCACGGTCCTCGACAATGATCCCGATTATAGCCACCCTGGTTTCCATATCCATATACCTCCGGACTTTTTTCACCGCATTACCTGCGTTTTTTTCCGGCCTCGCTGCATACGCCGGGATGGCCGGATTTTTTCTCCACATAAACTAAAAAAGCGCCCCGAAAGGCGCACGATTATACACATATATGCCAGTATGACCGCTTTGCCTTTCGCCTCATAACACAACGGTACCGGAGAAGTCTTACTCCCCGCTGCCCTTTATTCGGCGTCAGTCGCTGATTTTATACGTTTTGCATATTACAGGCTTTGTCCGGAGACAAATCTCGGGACTCAGCATATACAGCATAACACATTGTCAACTTTTTGTCAATCTTATTTTGCTCCTGCCTGAACCACTATCGATGCTGCATGGCGCGTTACCACCGGAATCATAATCTCCACGCCTCCGCAAATACAATATTACTTCCCGGTTCGATTAGTTTTACAGTCCCACTGACGAAACCGCCAGGACTCTCAAATTTAAACCCCACATCTCTATTGCTTTCGTCTTCGCCGTGCATCCACATAACTAAGGTACTGTCATAACATTGAGAGCGGCACCCGTCATATACCTGACTGTCGATATTACATTAGCTGATAATAGAAGTCCTGCTGTTCCGCTGGTCAGGTCACGCAGGTCTTTCGATCCTGAAAAGTCTGGCTCCATGGGCCGGCACCGTTGCCTCAAGGTTGTCTGTATCATTAAGTACGGTTTCGCCGCTCCACAGTTCTTCCAGCTTCATCCCCCTGAATGAATCCATGTCTGCCAGTTCCATCTCATCAGCACAGACTGCGATCCTTCTTTCTGTGTCGCTCAGGTTGAAAACAGCCACATATATGCCCTTGCCGTCGTTGTCCCCTGATACCCACACAGCCTGTTCGTCATCCCTCATGACCTGTCTCGCCCCATGGGAATCAGTCACGAGCCTGAGCACCCTGCTGTTCGTGATCAGGGCCTCGGTCCATCCGTCCAGCTTCGTGAGTTCGGCTCCTAACATCAGCGGCGACTTGAACATGCACCACAGCGTCATCATGGTGATCTGTTCGTCTCTTGTGAAGTTCGTATACCGTTCCCGGCCGAACCCTTTGCCTATATACCCCAGCGGGAGCATGTCGCAGTCGGGCCAGCACCCCGGCGAGACATGATCCTGCCACATTTCGCACCGCTCGAACATATTGAGGAGCAGCGGCCAGTTGTCCCAGAAATCATCCGTTATCCTCCACATGTTCGCGTATTTCTTATAATGCCATGCCTTATCGACCAGCGCAGGTCCGGGTGAAAGGCTGAGGACGATCGGCCGCCCGCAGCGTTTTATGGCATGATGGATCATTTCGGTCTCCCTAATGGCCGACGGCATGTCATGCCTGCATATATCATCAACTTTCACAAAATCCACGCCCCATTGGGCATAAAGCTCAAACAATGAATCGTAATACTGCTGCGCTCCTTCAGCTTCGGGATTAAGTCCGTACATGTCCGGGTTCCACCGGCAGATCGAGTACGGGTCGGCTATTTCATCTGCCGTCGCATCCGTTCCCTTTACTTTCATGCGGTTATGCGCCGCGATCCTGGGAATACCGCGCATCATATGTATCCCGAACTTAAGGTCCAAGCTGTGGACATAATCCGCCAGCGGTCTGAATCCCCGCCCTCCGGCAGACGAGGGGAACCGGTCAGGACACGGGAGCAGTCTCGAATACCCGTCGATCTCCACTCTCCCGAAAGGTATATACTGGTACCTGTCTCGCTTCGATCCGGCATCGTACGCATACCATGCGATGTCGACAACGACATATTCCCAACCGTACTCCTTAAGCCGTGCTGCCATCACATCTGCATTCGCCTTTACCTGGTCTTCGGTAACAGTCGTGTCATAATAGTCATAGCTGTTCCACCCCATCGGCGGTGTTGGTGCAAAACCGTTTTTATTCATTGCGTTCGCCTCCTGATGAGTATCGTGCCTGTCACTGCGCTTGTTTTTGCAATGCCTCCCGATCAGTGTCGTACCTGGGACTGCGCTTATTTATAAGATGCCTCCTGTTAAGTGTCGTGCCTGGGACTGCGCTTATTTATAAGATGCCTCCTGTTAAGTGTCGTGCCTGGCACTGCATTTATTCAGGCACCACACATATTTAAAACGTCATTCTTGTAAGCCGTGAAGAGGTCATTTGCCTGGAGTATTTGCTTGAGAGTATTCACTTGAAGTCCATTACCTGATGAACCGGAACCACATGAAGTCGAAGCTGCTTCCCGGCAGGAACGTGAAGCTTACCTTCTTCATCCCTTCGACGCTGTCGAGTCTGAATTCATGCTCCATATATCCATCTGAATACGG
>JAAZKL010000017.1 GCA_012799845.1 Clostridiaceae bacterium | reverse complement strand
TCATCCGCGGAAGGCAGTTCCTTCGCCCTGTACAGATAGGAAAGGAATTCTCTGCCGCGCATCCATGAATAGACCGGAGGATCCTGAGGCAGAACGCCCAGCATCCGCCTGTATTCGGCGCCGAGCTTCCTGATTGGTACTCCGTCATATGTGACATTGCCGGAAGTCGGCTCCAGTACACAGGAAAGGATCTTCATCATGGTGCTTTTTCCAGCACCGTTGGGACCGAGTACGCCGTACACTCCTGTATCGAAGCCGCATGACAAATCGTGCAGAGCATACAACCGGCCGTATTGTTTTGTCAGGCTGACACATTCCAGCATACTATCCCTCCTCATTGATGACAGGGCAGAGTTCTTCACCCTCGATGCGGAAAACATGATATTGGTCGAAGTCCGTGTATGATACGGCTCGGTCATAACCAAGAACATAGACCTGACCGTTGACGATATTGAAGTCTGATACAAATCCGCATGGAAGCGCCAGATTCAGAGCCTGACCTGTCGCAGGATCGACCCGATAGAGGGTTCTCCAGTTTTCTTCGACTGTGTATACCGTCTTTTCGTCCTCAGTCATCACGAACAAATCGGCATTCCGTTCATAGGCAAGATCGTACTTGCCCGTATCGGTATCATAGACAAAAATCCCAGGCTTTCCATGGATCAGAAAGAAGACACGGTGACCGTTCTTCTGGAAATAACCCGCCAGTTCATCTACGACACAATCAGCTTCGCCGGCTTCCCAGCTTTGGAAATACAGTCCCAGATCGTCCGAATACCACACGCCGGTTTTGTCAATGAGCATACGCATCGCCAGCCTTTCGGTCGTGAGGACCGTATCGGATTTCCTGCTGTGCAGGTCGGTACGCACCAGTTCCATGTTATTGAGATAAGAGTACAGGAAGTCGTCGATCAGGACCTGGCTTATGACAAAGCCGTCTTTAAACTCATACAGCACATCCTGTTTTCCATAAAGATCATCCGCAATGATCCGGCTCACCTGCATATCCTCAGTATAGTCAGTGGCTTCGGAGATGATCCTTCCGTCGCCGAGCACGATCAGATTCATTAGGCTGATGTCCGGATACATCACGACCCCGTCGGTTTCCCTGTCAATTTCCGCAAGCATCTGATTTAAATACACGTATGTGAACTGATCGTTTTCTGCGACAAAGGCACGATTCACCGAATTGACCTGCGCTTCAAACAGATCGGTTTTGGGACGGTCAGGTGTTACGGGCACGGGCTGCGAGCACCCGGCGCAACATACGAGCAGCAATGCCGTAGCTATAATAAGAACTTTTTTCTTCATTGCAATAATCTCCATTCCCGTATCATTTCAAACAACTCTTCCGCCATGCCCTGAGAGATCGGGCTGCTGTCCATGAGATACCAGTTCAGGTAATCGTACAGTCCGGTGCAAGCCAGCTGTCCCCGGAGAGTGGTGTCGCCGGATTTCAGCACATCCTGAAACACGCCCTGGAGTTCTCCGGAACGATACATAAGCATGAGATGGTGAGCTGTATCGCTGTTGTCCGCTTTCTCCATGATAGCGTCCAACAGGGGCCGCAGCGTCATCTCATCTGTGTCAAAAGGTAAGTCATAATCCTGAACCGCCTGAACGAGCCAGTCCATCATTGCGCGTTCGCCACTGTCGGATCTCAGGCTTTTTGCGGACACCGTCAACGGTTCCGGACGAAGCAGGCTGCCCAGCATGACGATCAGCAGAAAACCAAGAGCGCATACGCCAGGCCAGCGTTTTCCGGTTTTCACCGCGGGACCGGTCAGCGCCTCAATGCGTTCCGTGATATTTTTCCTGTTCCCGGGCAGTCCGTGCAGACAGGGCAAAGGCTGCTGCTCCGAAAACATATCAAGCAGCATATGCCCGTAGCGCGCCCGTTCCTGTTTGGTCAGATCTGCCGCGGCCGCCTGGTCGCAGGCCAGTTCAGAGATATGCTCCAGTCTGGCCTGTAATCCCTTTGCCAGAGGATTGAACCAGTGAACAAGAACAGCCGCCACTGCGGCCCATCTGAAAAGAAGATCATTCCGCCGGACATGTGCCTTTTCGTGTCGGAGGGCGTATTCACGTTCTTCCCTGGTTAAATCAGCCGGCAGGTACACACACGGCTTTGTGATTCCGCATGTCATGGGATATCGGAGGATGGAACAGTTTCTGTTCAGGTTATCCTCATCTATAGATGACTTCCGGATCAGCCTCATGCATTTCCGATAGTCCCAGATCGTCTTTCCGGCAAGGACGGCAAAGACCGCAATGAGACAGCAGACAACCAGGATATGTGTGTTCTCGGACAGAAAGACAGCCGGCAGATAAGTTCGAATGGCGGCAGACGGTCCGGTATATATGGTTTTATTGATCCGGATGGGGACCGTAAAGATGCAAAGAAACCGCAGAAGTGCTGGCAGATACAGACAGCATCGTGCAGACGGCGAAAGCCGGCGCCTGCAGAACCTGTCAGTGACAAGCGCCAGTATGTACAGTACACTGCCAGACAGGGTGGCTTGCAGGATATTGAGCAACAACCGTGTCATTACTACACCTCCTCATCCAGCAACTCCCGTAACCTGTCCATTTCCGCTTTATCCAGCATATTCCTTTTGAGAAGCGCCGCGATCAGATTCCCGGCACTTCCTTCAAATGTCTTTTCCACCAGCCGTTCCGCCTGATAGGTTCGGTAATCTTCTTCACTGACAATGGATGTATACTTGCGAATGCCGTCATATGTCATTTCCAAAACACCATGCCCGTTCAGACGCCGAATCAGTGTTTTGATGGTCGACGGACTCCATTTACTGCTGCCGTCAAAAGCATGGATGATTTCCGGTACGCTCATAGGTTTCCGTTCCCGCCAGAGCACCTTCAGGATTTCCAGCTGTGATTCCGTGATCTTTGCGATGATCTGGTTCATATAGGATGCCTCCTCGACAGGTTACTGTTGTAGCCACAGTTTACATATGTAACCTTTGCTTGTCAAGGGATAAGTTTGAAAATGTATAAATATTTTCAATTTATTTTATGGCCGAACTGTTGACATTTTGTACAAGCGGTGATATGATATAGATGAACAAAGGGAACATCGGGAAACAATACCGGATATTTTTTCCTCCCGATGGTTCTGAACAGAAAAGGGGGCGATTCCGTTGAACAATGATCCCACGATCCAAGGTTGCGTTTGCTTCGCCCATTCACACCAACAGTGAGCTGGTGCAGCGGTCGCGCAGGGCGTAAAGAAGCCCGCAGGCGTAGAAAGACCGACCCATCCGATGATGGAACAATCGGCAGTCGGGCGGAGCAGACGCAGCAGATACAATTGAATAGGCGGGTGCACCGCCGGTACTGTCCGGCACAACAGGTTTTTATATAGAGCATCCGCCGCTTGAAACTGGAAAATATAAAGAAAGCAATCTTTTATTGAACCAGGAATATTCAAGGCCGGGGATCAGTCTCCGGCCATTTTATTAACAAGGAGATAGAAACATGATGCCATCCATCCGCTCCGGCGTGTATCCCACCATGATTACGCCCTACACACAGGATAACCGGATTGACCAGGACGCGGTGGACAGCCTGGTGGCGTATTATACCGAAAGCGGCTGCGACGGTATCTTCGCGCTGTGCCTGTCCAGCGAAATATTCCATCTGACCGAGGATGAAAAGCGCCTGCTGTTAAGGCGCGTGGTGTCCGCCAATGCCGGCAGGCTGCAGATCGTCGCTTCCGGCCACACTGCGGATGACCTGCCAGGGCACATACGGCAG
>JAAZKL010000001.1 GCA_012799845.1 Clostridiaceae bacterium | reverse complement strand
TATCCGCTAAAGCCTCACGATGCTGTTTGTCATTATAGAATGGTTGCCTGCCTCAACAATGCTCACTGCCTGCCTTCCGTCCCATCCGGTCACCGCTGGTTCCCTGTCATTTATTATCGCTTTCGCAAATTCTATGTCCTCAGCCAGGTATGCATCTGCAAAAAGCGTCATCCAACTGCTTATGAACGGAGTCGAGGTCCCGTGCTCCACAGTTGTGCATTTGATGAAACTGGCATCTGTCCTGCCCACATGCAGCACACCTTTCGTGCCCACGATCTCCATCCTCGAGTCATACCCGTACTGGACGTAAGCTGCGCCATTGATGGAGAACTGCACGCCGTTTTCGAACACACCGTTCATCAGTACGCTGTCATAATAGTCGGGATATTCGGCCCTGGCTTCAGGGTTTCTGAAGTTGCCCGCCACCGCGTATAATTCCTTGATCTCGCATCCTGCAAACCAGCGTATCGAATCGATGTCATGGCTGTTGATTTCTGCAAGAATGCCATTTGATTTTTTCAGGTCATACATCCAGGGGCGTGGTTTGCTAGGACCACGGGTACATGAATGGATCTGGACCAGGTCGCCTATCGCGCCTGCATCGAGCAGCTTCCTGGCTTCCTTGAAATTCGCGTCAAACCGGCGCATAAAGCCGATCTGCAGCTTTACACCATTCTTCTTGCATGCTTCGATCATTTCGTCACATTCCTGCGTATCCATTGCCATGGGTTTTTCACAGAAGATGTGTTTTTTCGCGTTTGCACAATCGACAACTATATCCCTGTGCAGATCGGTAGGGGAAACAACGACTACTGCATCGACTTCCTTATCGTCAAGGATCTGCCTGTAATCCGTATGCCATTTGCTGATACCCAGTTCTTCTGCCGCCGCCTTCGCTGCATCCTCGACAACATCCACTACTGCAGCCATACGTGCTCCCGGTACCTTGTTCGCAAAATTGCGGGCATGGATCATCCCGGCACGCCCGCAGCCGATCAAACATATGCCTGATTCACGTCTGCTCATTTTCGGTTAGCTCCTGTCAGTCTTTTGATGTAATGATATTATTCGGCCTTTTTGATATTATTATAACCATTTGAAAATAAAGATGCAATCGTTTTTTATCGATTTTTATCGTTTATTATCGATTGTAAGAGGTGTGGTGACACTTCTCTACAAGAGGTATTCCTCTATGGATGAGAAATGTCACGCATTTGAATTGGGTGGTGACATTCCTCAACAAGGAGCATTCCTCTTCGGATGAGAAATGTCACGCATTTGAACTAGATGGTGCCACTCCTCTGCTGGAAGTATTACTCTTCGGTTAAGGTATGTCACACATTTGAATAGTGTGAGGACACTCCTCATCAATAGAAAATGACTCTCACAGAGGAGTGTCACCATGTAACTAAGAACCCCTGAAGTAAATCATGCCGGCATTGTAAGCCGGCATGTTCACCCTCATCACTATATCCTTATTGATATTCCTTGTTATTCCGCCAGGTTATCCCGCCAGTCTTTCATATGTTAGCGCCGACTTTTGCGCAAATCACACTGACTCCCGTGCTGCGCAGTGAATCCACGAAACTGCTGTCTGCAAACTCATCTGTGATCATCACGTCCAGCACGGAGACCGGCGCATAGGTTACAAAT
>JAAZKL010000145.1 GCA_012799845.1 Clostridiaceae bacterium | reverse complement strand
GGTCGAAGCAGGCGCAGGTTAAACATGCGCAGACGGGGAACAGGAGGGCGTCCTGTATATTCGAATTCATATATTTTGCCCGTCCTGACAGTGTAATGGACGGCACAAGCGTTTATGAGTCCAGAAAGAACGCAGGAAGGATACTGGCGGAAGAGCACCCCGTGGAAGCGGACCTTGTCATTGCGGTCCCGGACACATCCATCCCCGCTGCCGTAGGATTTGCGGAAGCCTCGGGCATACCCTTCGGCGAGGGGCTGATAAAAAACAGGTATGTGGGCAGGACATTCATCCAGCCGGAGCAGGAGCTCAGGGAAACGGCCGTAAGGCTTAAGCTGAATCCTTTGAAATACAATATTTCCGGCAAGCGGATCGTCATGATCGACGATTCCATCGTAAGAGGGACAACCAGCAGGCAGATCGTCAACAGCCTGAGGAGTGCAGGAGCAAGGGAGATACATCTCAGGATCAGCTCGCCGCCGGTCACCCATAGCTGCTATTTCGGCATAGATACACCGGACAGGGAGCAGTTGATTGGGTCGAGGAAGACCCCGGAGCAAATCGCGGAAGCAATTGGCGCTGACAGCCTGGGCTATCTCAGTGTTGAGGGCCTTGTCAGATCGATAGGCAAGCCTGCGGATCAGCTTTGCCTGGCCTGCTTCACCGGCGATTATCCCATGGTGGTGCCGCAGATCGGAGACAAGAAAGTGTTTGAGAAGGTAAAGGTCGAACAAATCATAACCGGCTGAGGATTCCGGACCTTTCAGGCAAGATCATGCATAAGGCATGATTTGGTATGATTACGTATAAAGCATAATCTCAGGATTCCCGTTTATGTATACGGTATGATTTCAGTCCTGATATCTGTGACTTCACAAGAAGCTTGATTTTCAATGAAGTTGGCAACAGAGTTCATCATGCTGTCCAAATGGCCGGCGTCATTTGATACAAATACAAAGCTTAGCCCGCAGTAGTTCCATGAGTCGAGCTTCCCCGTTTCAGCCACAGCAACGTTGAACCTGTTTTTGACTTTATCAACAAGGCTTCTGATAACGTGTCTTTTGTCTTTGAGCGATTGGGATTCACCGATATAAAGCTCTGTCTGCAAAACACCTATGAACATAATGATATTCACCAAACAATAGCAGTTTTTTATATCTTACTACAGTTCTTGTTCTTTTACTATAACAGATCAGTACTATGATCTGATTTTCGCCGTACAGGTATGCCTGGATACTATTTATTCCTGGATGTGGTATTATGATATAAGACTTAACACATAAATCTGCATTTGATTAGAGTTCAATGCGATAGTTTTATTTTGCTGGAAGGAGTCAGGCTTAATAGAGAAGCAACCGGAATTGGTTGCAAAAGCTTACGACAGAGCCATTGACTTGGGCAGAAGGGGTATTGGCTTTGAATATCCTGATCGAATCTATTTGGAAATAGGAAGTTGAAATATAACGGGCCATAATAGGAGTTCTTATGATGGAAAACAATCGTTGGGTGAAAGATATTCTGAAAGACAGGGACATCGCGCTGATAGGATTTGCGGAACTTTCGGAGATCGATCCCGAAACCCGTTTCGG
>JAAZKL010000144.1 GCA_012799845.1 Clostridiaceae bacterium | reverse complement strand
CCCGGTGAAACCGGGTTTTTTTATTGAAAAGAAACCGGTACGGTGCGTACCGGTTTCTTTCTCGCGTGACACTCCTCAACCACAGAGAAAAGCATCCTGCAGAGGAATGTCACCGTACCTTTCTCCAGAGGAGTGTCACCGTACCTTTTTCGCGTTTTCGATGGACGCCCTTACGCTTTCAGGTGCAGGACCTCCGGGCAGTTTGCGGCCGGAAACACAGCTTTCCAGGCTGATAGCCCTGTAGATGTCGTCCTCTATTTTCGGGGAAAACGCTTTGAACTCTTCCATCGTCAGTTCATCCAGCGCTTTGTTGTTGTCTATGCAGTACAGCACCATTTTGCCGACTATCTCGTGGGCGCTCCTGAACGGGACGCCCTTTTTTACAAGATAGTCAGCCACATCGGTGGCATTGGTAAAGCCGCCGCTGGCTGCCCTGTACATGTTCTCCTTCTTTATTTTCATTGTCGAGAGCATCTTTGCAAAAACAGGCAGGCAGGCCTTCACTGTGTCCACCGCGTCGAATATGGCCTCCTTATCCTCCTGCATGTCCTTGTTGTACGCGAGGGGCAGCGATTTCATCATCGTCAGCAGCGCGACGAGCGAGCCGTAGACACGTCCGGTCTTGCCCCTGATCAGTTCCGCCACGTCCGGGTTCTTTTTCTGCGGCATGATGCTGCTCCCGGTGCTGTATGCATCGTCCATTTCAATAAACGAGAACTCTGCGGAGGACCACAGTATCAACTCCTCGCAGAAACGGCTCAGATGCATCATTACTATTGACAGGCAGGAAGCCAGTTCAATGGCGAAATCCCTGTCGCTGACCCCGTCGAGGCTGTTTTCCGTTATAGCCGAAAAGCCAAGTTTTTCGGCAACGAAGCTCCTGTCAAGGGGGTAGGTGGTGCCTGCAAGAGCGCCTGAGCCAAGGGGCATGACATCCATCCGGGCACGGCAGTCGTCAAGCCGCCCGACATCGCGCCTGAACATCTGGAAATATGCCATCATGTGATGGGCCAGCGTTATGGGCTGCGCCCTCTGGAGATGCGTGTATCCCGGCATGATGGTGTCCTTGTTTTTTTCGCTGATGTCCAGCAGAACATCCAGGAGTTCCAGCAGCATAGCCCTGATTTCGCTGGTTTCGTCCTTCAGGTACATGCGCAGGTCAAGAGCCACCTGATCGTTGCGGCTCCTTCCGGTGTGCAGCTTTTTGCCGATGTCGCCTATCCGTTCGATCAGGATTTTTTCTATGTTCATGTGGATATCTTCGGCCTCGACTTCGAACTGTACCTTGCCGTTTTCGATATCGCTGAGTATCTCTTTCAGCGTGGAGCAGATCAACTCCGCTTCGGCAGCAGGGATAACCCCGATCCTGCCGAGCATTTCGGCATGGGCGATGCTGCCTGCGATATCCTGCCTGTACATCCTCGAATCGAAGCGAATGGACGAATGGAAGTCGTCCACAGCCTTGTCGGTATTGGCAGTAAACCTGCCTCCCCAGAGTTTCATTCCTTATTCTCCTTACCTTTCATTACAAGTGCCCTGACCTTCATCGGCAGCCCGAACAGGTTTATGAATCCCTCGGCGTCCTTCTGGTTGTATACCTCATCCCTGCCGAATGTGGAGAGTTCTTCACTGTACAGTGAGTACGGCGACTGGGTGCCTGCCGGCATGACATTGCCCTTGTAAAGCTTCAGGCGAACCGTACCGGTCACCGTCTTCTGGGTGCTGTCCACAAATGCTGACAGCGCCTCTCTCAGAGGAGTGTACCACTGGCCGTAGTAAACCAGTTCGGCGAACCTCTGGGCCACGACATCCTTGTAGTGCAGCGTGTCCCTGTCAAGGCAGAGCAGTTCCAGTTCCCTGTGGGCAGCATAGAGTATCGTTCCGCCGGGTGTTTCATATACGCCCCTGGACTTCATTCCAACAAGGCGGTTTTCGACCATATCCATGATGCCTACGCCGTTTTCCCCACCGAGCCTGTTGAGTGTCTCCAGCAATTCTATTGGCGAATATTCAACTCCGTTGACTTTCTTCGGGATGCCCTGCTCGAAATATATCTCAACGTATGTGGGATTGTCAGGCGCTTTTTCCGGAGGCACCATGAGCTTGAGCAGCTTGTCGTACTGAGGTTCGTTCCACGGATCCTCCAGGTCGGAGCCTTCGTGGCTCAGATGCCATATGTTCCTGTCCATGCTGTAGTTGTCCTTCTTAGTGACAGGTATCGGTATGTTCCTTGCCGTGGCATAATCGATGGCGTCCTCCCTGGACCTGATGTCCCACAGCCTCCATGGAGCCACTATTTTCAGATGGGGGGCCAGGGCCTTTACAGTCAGTTCGAACCTGACCTGGTCATTGCCCTTGCCTGTAGCGCCGTGGGCTATGGCGACGGCTCCTTCCTTCTCCGCGATCTCCACGAGCCTCTTTGCTATGACAGGCCTTGCGAAGGACGTGCCCAGCAGGTATTTGCCCTCATAAACGGCATGCGCTTTGAGGGTCGGGTATATGAAATCGGTTATGAATTCCTCGCGCAGATCTTCGATATATATTTTGCTTGCGCCGGTTTTTATTGCTTTCTCCCTCAGCGGCTCCAGTTCCTCGCCCTGGCCTACGTCTGCCGCCATCGCGATCACTTCGTAATTATAGTTTTCCCTGAGCCAGGGTATGATGATAGATGTATCCAACCCGCCTGAATACGCCAGTACCACTTTTTCCTTTTGACTCATACCAATTCCTCCATATCTGTGCTAGAATAATAAGTGTATGCTGTATGCATCAATCGACATATTAAACGCATTGCCGGTCCTGCATCTGCTACAGTAATATTTTAATCATCCTGCAAAGATTATACAACAAGATGTATAATTATGCAATAGAAATTATAAATATTCATTGAAAATACAACAGTGTCAGAAGGCGATTTTATGGTTATCATGGGAATTGACCCCGGATTTGCCATCACGGGGTATGGTATAGTAAAATACGAGGGGAACAAATTTTCGCCCGTCAACTATGGAACAGTCCTGACAAGTACCGAAGAGCCTTTCGCACGGAGGCTTTTACGGCTGGATAGAGAGATCTGCGCGGCAATTGAACTGTACAGGCCTGATGCTGTGGCTGTGGAGGAGCTGTTCTTCAATAAAAACCTGAAAACTGCGATAACAGCAGCCCACGGCAGGGGCATAGCTCTTACGGCCGCTGCCAGGTGCGGCATCGAGGTGTTCGAGTATACGCCGCTCCAGGTAAAGCAGGCAGTAGCGGGCTACGGCCGGGCGGACAAGCTGCAGGTGCAGCAGATGGTCAGGGCGATACTCAATCTTGAGGAGATCCCGAAGCCTGATGATGCGGCGGACGCTTTGGCAGTAGCGATATGCCACGGCCACTCGTACAGGCTGTCGAAACTGGATTACAGATAACGGAGGAAATATGTACGCATACATAAAGGGCAAACTTGAAGCAAGGGGAACCGATTACCTGGTAATAGAAACGGGCGGTGTAGGGTACCTGGTATATACGACACTGACAACGCTCCAGGAGGCCGGCCGCCTGGAACTGGGGCAGGAGTTCAGAGTGTATACGCATCTGCATGTCAGAGAAGACGTGATGGATCTCTTCGGATTCGCCACGCATGAGGAACTGTCGGTATTCAAACTGCTGCTGACTGTTTCCGGTGTCGGGCCGAAAGTCGCCCTGTCGCTGCTGTCCGCCGTATCGCCCTCCAAGTTCAGCCTGGCCATCATCACCGATGATGTAAAGACACTGACGAAAGCCCAGGGCGTTGGCAACAAAATGGCTCAAAGGATCATCCTGGAGCTTAAGGACAAGATTAAAAAGGAGCAGCTTGCTTTCAGGGCGGATACAGGACCGTTGCTTCCGCAGGAACCGCAGGCGGGATCGGGGCTGTCAGAGGCGGTCAGCGCTCTGATGGTGCTCGGATATACACAGGCGGAAGCGAACAGGGCTGTCGCGGCAGTTTACTCTGACGGGATGGAGCTTGAGGAGATCATCAGGAACGCCCTGAAGGGGCTCATGAAATAGGTTCACGAACGGGCTCGTGAAACGGGCCCATGAAACAGGCCATGAAACAGGCTTATGAAACAGACATATGAAACGGACTCACAGAACAGGCTCATGATACAGTATCATGAACTGTCCCGTGAAACAGACTCATAAAACATTTGATGAAAGATAATGGATCGGCGGGGGAAGAACGATGGAAGAAAGACTGATCGAGACAAAAGCAGTGATCGAGGACATTGACGAAACCAGTCTGAGACCGAGAAAGCTCGATGAGTATATAGGCCAGAGAAAAGTCAAGGAAAACATGAGTGTGTTCATAGAGGCGGCCAAGAGGCGCAGGGAACCGCTGGACCACGTGCTGCTGTACGGGCCTCCGGGTCTGGGCAAGACTACGCTGGCCGGCATCATAGCTGCGGAACTTGGTGTCAGCATCCGTGTGACATCGGGACCTGCCATAGAAAGGCCAGGCGATCTGGCGGCCATACTGACCAACCTGGGCAACTACGATGTGCTGTTCATAGATGAAATACACCGCCTCAACAGGACAGTGGAAGAGATCCTTTATCCCGCGATGGAGGATTTCGCACTGGACATTATCATCGGCAAGGGGCCGAGCGCCCGTTCCATCAGGCTCGATCTGCCCAAGTTCACACTGGTGGGCGCCACCACGAGGGCCGGACTGCTGACATCGCCTCTGAGAGATAGGTTCGGCGTCATAAACCGTCTCGAAATGTACGACAATGAAGAACTTACTCTTATCGTGAAGCGCTCTGCCGCGATACTGGGCATAGAGATCGATGACAGGGGAGCAGGCGAGATAGCAAGAAGGTCCAGGGGAACGCCCAGGATAGCCAACAGACTGCTCAAGAGAGTCCGTGATTTTGCGCAGGTCAAGGGAGACGGCGTCATAGATGCCGAGACTGCGTCGATGGCGCTGAATGCTCTTGAGGTGGACGACATCGGCCTGGACAGCACGGACAGGAATATGCTCATAAGCATCATCGAAAAGTTCGCCGGCGGTCCGGTTGGCCTGGAAACGCTTGCCGCCTGTATCAGCGAGGAACCTGACACCATAGAGGACGTATACGAGCCATATCTGCTCCAGCTCGGATTCATCAAAAAAACACCCAGGGGCAGGATGACCACAAAACTCGCCTACGACCATCTCGGCATCAGTATGAAGTGTGGCCGATATGAACAGCAGGAGATAGATATTGACTGAGATTGGCAATATTACAACAGTGTTAAGTTATGGTTAATTAATATGGGCAAATCAAAAACCTTGTCGAATTTTGTGATATCCTGAATGCAATTCGAATCCTGATGACAGCTGTCCTACAGGGTCACAAAAGTAAATTCGGCGAGGGATCATCATGAAACGTATCACTTCAGCTTTACTGATCATTTCTTTAATCCTTATAACCATGGTGTCGTCTGCTTATGCAAAAAATGACGCAGGAACGGCAGCGGTCGACAGTATAAGCCGGTTGAAAAACATTACATACAGCAATAAAGGGGACAGGGTGTATTTTCTTATAAAGAAAGCTGCGCTGACACGCGGGACGAAAAACCTGAAGCCTCTTTATACGGATTCGCTCGATGAGACCGGCAGGGTCTATACTGTCACATTTCCGGCCCGGAACGCGGACATAGGCGAGGGCGTCCTGGACATAAACGATGAGTATGTGAAGTCGCTTGAAGTAAGGAAGAACGGCGACGGCACCACCTCCATCATATTCACCGGTCAGTCGGAAAACTCGTATCTCATCTACACCAGGGATTCCGGCGACACCGCGGTAACGGTCATAAGGCCTGCAGCAGACGGGCAAGGGCCGGTAGTGATCGACGCCGGGCACGGAGGCACGGCCAAAGGAGGATATTATGGGGATCTGTACGAGAAGGACCTGAACCTGGATATCGCCAGGCGCCTTGAGTCGCTTCTGAAAAAGAGCGGTGTTAAGACTTACATGATCAGATCGGATGACACCAATGTTGACAATTACGAACGGGCATACATAGCCAATATGCTCGATGCGAAACTGTTCATAAGTATACATAACAACGCAGCAAGTTCAAAAAGCATCAACGGTACCATGACACTCTGCTATCCGTCCACCAAAAGAGGCTTTACCGGCAGGGATCTCGCCCAGATAGTCCAGCAGGAACTGCTTGCGTCACTGAAGACTGATAACAGAAAAGTAAGATACAGGCCGGATCTTATAGTATTGAGGGAGACCAAAATGCCAGCGGCTCTTGCCGAGATCGGCTTCATGACAAACAAAAAGGACAGGGAAAACCTGCTCAAAGAATCATTCAGGCAGTCAGCCGCACAGGCTTTGTGCAGATCCGTTATAAAAGCGCTGGAAAAGGTGAGCTGACACAGAAAAAGCCATCCTGTTGTTTATCTTGTCTATTATGATGAAAAAAACCGACAGAATTTATGAATTCTGTTGATTTTTTTTATTACTCTCCTATGGTAACATAATTTAAGATTTTTGAAGAGGCGGCTGGGATCCGGCAATCTCACAGGAAGGGCGATCGTACGGGAAGGGCAATCTCACAGGAAGGGCGATCGTACGGGAAGGGCAATCATGTCCGGGAAATACTAAAACCTCGGTTAGTTGTCCATAATCTCCATGTAAACCTGTTATATGGAGGGACACTATGAAAAGGTTTTATGTATTTTTTCTCGCCGTACTGATCGCTGCATTGCTGGCCGGATGCTCGATACCGTTTTTCGGCGGATCCTCCGGCGGATCGGATAAAAACGGCGGCATGGATATGATCGGTCTGGATGACATAGCGGACGACACCCCGGACGACACCCTGGACGATACCCCGGACGACACCCCGGACGACAGCGGGATCGCTGCTCCAGGAGACAGTTCTGTTTTCGGATCGGCATCGGAGGGCGGCAGGGAGCAATATCCCGATGACGCATACAGCAGCAGTGTGTCGGAAGGCGCCGGAGACCATGGCGCTGGCTCGTCCGCTGACGGGAACCACGGCACAGGTCTGGGCGGCACGGGAGTGTACGGTACAGAAGTGGCTGGCACCGGAGATTATGCTGATGACCCGACCAGTACCGGGCACCCGGGTACAGGTGATTCTGGCACAGGATACCACGGCACAGGCTCTTCCGGCACCGGAGGTAATGACATAGGGCCGTCCGGCACCGGGGTACTCTCCGCCGAAAGGGCTTCGGGGGTGGCATATTCTGAGCCCAGGAGACCTGTGACGGTGTTCTGCCAGGATGAAGACGGCTGCATAATTCCTGTGACCAGGTGGATCCAGCCGCAGCTCGGGATAGCCAGGGCCGCCGTGAGCCTTGCCATCGACAGTCCGCTGGTGCGGGAGGAGACGGCATATTATGGCGTGTATCCTGTCATACCTGAGGGCACCGAAATACTGGGTATCGACATCAGGAACGGAACGGCTGTGATCGACTTCAGCAGGCATTTGCTCAACTATGGCACCGCCTGGTCGGAAAGGAACATCATCGCTGCCATAGTATATACGCTTACTGAGTTTGAAACCGTTGACAGGGTCAGGATATTGATAAACGGTTATACACCGGGTGTGCTCAAGTACGGGACCGATCTGTCGGATGCGCTCGGCAGGGAGGATCTGATGGTCAATACCGGGACATCCCTGTTGGCATCGGGGAAAGAAAAGCTGGACGTGTATTTTATGAAGAGGGCTAATGACAGCTTCGTCTATGCTGTACCGGTTTCACTGGCTGTCGGAAGCGGCGGGGCTGACATGACGCCTGATAACCTGCTCAGGCTGCTGTTTGAGACCAGGCCCGAAGGAGGTATATATACTGAAATACCGGACGGTGCTTACCTGAAGAGCAGCTATGTTTACAACGGCACCGTCTTTCTGGATTTCAGCGGCGAGTTACTGAACTACGGCGGAACAGCGAGGGAAGAGGCCATCCTGAAGCAGATCGCATACACACTGAGGCAGTGCAGTGGGATCAGGAAAATAATCATCACTGTGGAAGGCCAAAGTGTCGATCTGCCGGAAGGCACCTACATTTCGTCGGGTCTTGTGGTTCCGGCTGTTATAAATGATGTAATGGACAGGGGTTAAAACGTATATGGGGGAAAAAGGACAGGTACCTGAAAAAAAGAGGATCATCGCGGCGACCGGCAACAGGGGGAAACTGGAGGAAATAGCCCGGCTGCTTTCCGGGCTTCCTTATGAAGTCATATCGATGGCTGAGGCCGGGTTTGCCGGGGATATAGCGGAAAATGGCTCTACATTCGAAGAAAACGCGCTGATAAAGGCAAGAGCGGTATGGGAGGCCACCGGCGATACCGTGATGGCGGATGATTCAGGTCTGGAAGTCGATCATCTCGGCGGGGCGCCGGGCGTCCTTTCGGCAAGGTATGCCGGAGAATCGGCAACCGACGGGGACAGGGTCCGGAAGCTGCTGAATGAGCTTTCCGGCGTTCCCGCGGACAAAAGGAGCGCCAGGTTCGTGTGCGCCATTGCTCTCATCCTGCCTGACGGAAGGGAAACAGTGGTCAGGGGGACATGCGAGGGCTATATTGCCGGTGAGCCGGCAGGTAAAAGCGGATTCGGCTATGATCCTGTTTTTTATGTGCCGGAGTTCGGAATGACATTCGCGCAGATGGGTGAGGAACTGAAAAACAGCATAAGCCATCGGGGCAATGCATTGAGAAAGGTATTGGATGTTCTTAAGGACGAAGCAGGAGAATTCTGCAGGTAACAGCTATGTCACAGCCAGGTTGGCGGGGGTTCAGCATAATGAAGATATTGGTCATAAGTGATACGCACGGCGATACGAGAAAGGCGGAGGAGGCGATCAGAAAAAACAGGGAAGCGGATCTGGTCATCCATCTCGGAGATTATATCAGGGATGCGGAAAAGCTGTCCGGTATGTTTCCGGATATCCCTTTCGAATATATCTACGGCAACAGTGATTTCATGACTAACGGCAGCTCCGCCGAAAAAATACTCGAAGTCGGCGGAAAGAGGGTTTTTATAACACACGGGCACAGGTATTCCGTCAAATGGGGGTATGAAAGGCTGTTCAGAAAGGCGGAAGAACTGCAGGCCGATATTTTACTTTTCGGCCATACACATATACCCGACATGGTCGAAAAAGAGGGACGCATCATACTGAACCCGGGTAGCCCGAGCGAGCCGAGGGCCGAATCCAGGGAATCGTATGCCGTCATAGAGATCTCGGACGGCAAGGCATCAGCAAAGATATGCCGTATCTGACCCCGGCTCTGCCGTATCTGACCCCGACTATGCCGTATCTGACTTAAGCTCTACCGCATCTGACTTTGGCTCTGCCCGCAAACCGGATCAGTGGCAGCACATGCCGCCGCATTTATGGTAGTTCGGGCACTCTGCGCCAGCCGGTTCTTTTGACTGGATGATATTTACGTTCGTAAACACCGCTTCAAGCTCGGTGCTGCCGCATTTGGGGCATTTGATGCGCTTGTTTGCCCTGTCGCTCATGGATGCCATTATATTGAAAACTTCGCCGCAGCTGCATTTCAGGTCATAAAACGGCAAGTCTCCCACCTCCGCTTCAAAGATCTCATCGACTTACAGTTTATCATATCATGCAAACTGTGGGAAGTATGATGAAACCGTTGTCGAAGCATGTCCTTAACATATTGTGAAATCGGTAATAATATGTTATGATTTTTCCAGAAATCCCACTCACAAATGACTGCTGACGTGCCTTACTATTATTTCCGCGGGATGTCCTGCCGAAAGAGGGGGCATCTGCGGCACTGGAACAGGGGAAAATCATGTTCAGAAAAACTCTGGTGGTTATTGTATGCATGGCTCTGCTCTCATCCTTAATAGGCTGCAATGCAGTTGATTCGTTTTTCAGCAGTAAAGATCCGGGCAGTGTGACCGGCGATGCCGGGAATGCCGGTGATCCGGCGGATATTGCTGTACCCGGCGATGAATCCGGAAACGATACGGACATTGAGATCCCTGAAAGTGAGTATCTCCTTCTGATGAGGATCAGTCCTGGTTCGGATGCCGGAGAAAGCTTTGATGTGCTGGAACTCACCGAGTACGCTGTCACTTACAGATATTATGATTACAGCGATCCCGAAAATCCGGAACTGAAGGAAAAAACAATCCCTTTCGAAGAAGTGCTTGCAAAGGAAAACGGTGTCGATAAGTACAGAATCAGCATTTATTTATTCGATGGAGTCAATGAATTTGAAATGGAACTGACCGGCGACCTAGAGGAAAAGATCAGGAACTACCCGGAATTCCGCAAAACGCTCGGGACAGTGCTTGGCAAGCCTTTCAGCAGACCTCCCAGCGGCGATGTCATAACAAGCGAAGATATCAACGTTTCTGCGCAGAAAAATACCGGAAGCGCCCCGGAAGAAGACGGTGACGGCAGCGGGAACAATGACGGGACCGGCGGGGGAGACGATGAGGGGAATGATGGCAGTTTGCCGACCGGACCTGACCAGAAATATGAGGTGCTTGGGACTGTCTATATCGAGACTCACGGATCATCGAGATACAGGCTGGAATACCCGCAGATCTCCGGACTGGGCGATGAGGCCATCCGTAGCAGCATCAACAGCATAATAAAGGAAGAAGCGCTGAAGGTGCTCACATATTGCATGGAAGACCTCGCGCTGACAAATGTCAATATAGATTATCATATCACAAGGAAATCACCCGCTCTTTTAAGCATAGAATACCAGGGAACAGGGGAAATTGCCGGCGTACAGCAGCCATACAACCTGTACTTCACTTCGAATATCGATACCAGGACAGGAGACAAGATCAGGCTGAAAGATATCGTCGAAATCAGCGATAAATTCACCGGCAGGTTCCTGGACAGCAGGTTCATGGCAGTTGGCGGTCTGCAGGCCGAGGCGCTTGGGCAGCTTGATAATCAGACGCTCAAAGAACTTTTTACCGAAGCGGATTCGGTGGACAACATCGCTGCATCGGGAAAACCGTATGTATTCAGCTATTTCACCACGAACTGCCTGGGCATTTCGATAACTTTCAGGAGAGATCCGGGCGATCCTTCCGACAGCGGACAGGCTACCGGCGATCAGGCCGCAAGTGAGCGCGCAGTGTTTGAGATCAGGTATATGGACCTTGAAGATGAAATGGCAGGGGACGATGACATCCGGGAAGAACTCCTGAGTACGGATGTTACCGAGGTGGCGGTTCTGGATGGTATCGACTTCGAAGGCTTCGGCCAGATGAAGCTGACGGTCGGTAAATACAAGGACAATGGCATAATGAAGCTGAAACTGCTGCTTGAGGACAGGAGCAACGGTTATATATATATACTGCCGGAACTGACTGATATACAGTGGAATTTAAGGAACCTGGCATTGCTGGAAGTACTGGACGCCAATGATGACGGACTCAGCGACATCGTAATCATAGCCCATTACGTCACAGGCGTCGGAGAAGAGGGCATGAGCCCGTTCTCCGCTGCGCACATATATTTCCAGGAACGGCATGGGTTCGTGCGCGACACTGAACTGGAGCAGAAGATAAATAAAGATGAGTTTGCTACAACAGAGGATGTGGTCAAACTCATCAGGAAGTACGGCACATAAATTTGTCAGGGGTACGGTTCCAGACTGCTGAAAAACACGTTTGCAGTAGTATCAAACGCCATCCGAGTTGTCTCTGTACCATTTTTTCGTTTCTGTGTGGGAAGTTGTAATATTACTCAATAGAAACGAAACATAAAGCCCGGATAAGCAATGTTATGTAATCTAAATTTGAAGAAAACATGGGGATTAACATGTTTAAACACACATAACCGAAAAAATGGTACAAAAAATATTTAAAATCGGTGTGCTTTGAATATTGCCATACTGGAAAAGAAAAAGAGAATCGTATGGAAGGAGAAAAAAATGACGAATAAGGACAAGAAGAGATTACAGGCATTGATGGGGAAGGTATTTCCACGATACAGGGAGTATCCGATATACTCCATGATACCGGCACTAGATTCAGATGAAGACAGAGTAGTGGTCTCAATGCTGATTACCGGTGATGATATGATGTTGCAGGACTTCAAAGCCGATACGGAAGGCAGGGCTGATGTAGAGACCATTTGCTACACAGAGAAGAACGAGCATGGGGTAGGGAAGGACTTGGTTATCAGAATCGATTTCTTCTATCCCACGGGCAACCCCACATTTAAAGCAGTGATATATGGTGACTTGCTTGATTTGCAGAAAGACTTTGTGAAAGCACTTAGTAAGGTAAACGAACTGGTAGTATGGGTAGCAGACAAAAAACGCAAAGTCCTCAATGTAATGGAGTTGGATTGGGATTACATAGCTCATAAGCCGGTATTAGAACAGTTCCTATAAGGAGAATTCCTTCGGAATAGACGGCGGGAAGCAAACACACTGTATGATATAAAGAAAAACGGTTTAAATCTCTCCTGGAGCGATGAGTCCGATTGAGTATCGACGCAATATAGGTTCAATAGCATGAAAAAGTCCGGAGAAATGTCCGCACTCTCTAAATACATTTACAAATGAATGCATCAAATGCCTGTTGGAGGGTAACTGATTCCGGGCTGTTTTCCATCTTGATTCTTTTCATAAATACACCACCGTATCACTAGATTTTTTTGAAGTAATCCGATGGTCTACAGATGAATCATGACAAATAAAAAACCCTCGAAATTTAGTAATTTCAAGGGTTTGGTCAGACTGTCCGAAAACACATGCTAATTGATAGCAGCCATGTAGGCTGCTTTTTTATCATTTCCTGACTTATCGAAATTTCTGCTG
>JAAZKL010000143.1 GCA_012799845.1 Clostridiaceae bacterium | reverse complement strand
CGGAACAAAATTTTTATTATAAGGCGGATCCATAAAAATAATATCGAATTTGCGCTGTTCCCCGGACATTTTCCTGATGGCGTCCTGGTAATCCATGGAGTAAACCTCCGCCATTTCCGAGAGTTTAGTATGGACAAGGTTTTCCTTTATTATACTGCAGCACCTGGGGTTCCGGTCAATAAACACGGTGAACTCCGCTCCCCTGCTCAATGCTTCGATGCCAAGGCTGCCGGAACCCGCGAACAGGTCAAGCACATGGCTTCCCCCCAGCCTGGATGCGATTATGCTGAAGAGCGCTTCCTTCACAAGACCTGAAGTAGGTCTCGTCATCAGGCCTTTGATCGTTTTCAGTTTATGTCCCCTTGCAGAGCCCGAAATCACCCTCAGAATAACAGCTTCCTCCTTCCGGATCCGCATAATGTACACATTAGTTTATGATGGTCAATTCATACTGATGGCATCCATGATCCCGCTGAACTTTTCGCTGATAGCCCGCCGCAGCAGCCGGTTTTCCTGCTCTTTCAGCGTCCTGTCATCCCGGATGAGCGCTTCCGCTGCTTCCTGGGCATTTTTTAGTATATCCATGTCTTTATAGAGGTTTGCTATTTTAAGCTCCGGTATGCCATGCTGCCTTGTCCCGAAGAAATCGCCCGGACCTCTCAGTTCCAGGTCCTTTTCTGAAATAATGAAGCCGTCTGAGGTTTCCGTCATGACCTTCATTCTTTCCCGGGCAACCTCCGAACTGCTGTCATTGAACATTATGCAATATGACTGGTAACTGCTTCTCCCGACTCTGCCCCTGAGCTGATGCAATTGGGAAAGCCCGAACCTTTCCGCGTTTTCGATCACCATTAGTGTTGCATTGGGTACATTGACGCCCACTTCGATCACGGTAGTCGAAACAAGGATATTTGTCTCTCCGGATATGAAGCGCTTCATTACATCATCCTTCTCGGAAGGCCTCATTTTGCCGTGGACAAGCCCCACCTCCAGGTCGCTGAACGTTTTGTGGGCCAGTTCCAAAGCCAGTTCGGAAGCTGAAACCGCATCGACGGCATCGGATTCCTCCACCAGCGGACAGACTATATAGACCTGCCTGCCCTCTTTTACCTGTTTTCTGATAAAATTGTACACCCTCTCGCGCATCGACGAGTCCACGGCATATGTAAGTACCTTTTTCCTTCCCGGAGGCAGTTCATCGATGATCGAAATGTCCAGATCCCCATATAATATCAAAGCCAGTGTCCGTGGTATTGGTGTAGCAGTCATTACCAGCATATCCGGACAAGCCCCCTTCTTTCCAAGGGCTGCCCTTTGCCTGACGCCGAACCTGTGCTGTTCGTCGGTGATGACCAGGCCGAGGTTCCTGAAAACCACCCTGTCCTCGATCAAAGCATGGGTACCTACAGTGATGTCTATTTCCCCGGCGGATATGCCCTCCAGTATCCTTCTGGCGTCCTTCGTCCCGATACTTCCTGTCAGCAGGGCTATATTGATTCCCAACGGTTCCAGCAGTTCCTTCAGGGAAGAGTAATGCTGCGAGGCAAGTATTTCGGTGGGCACCATGAAAGCCCCCTGGTATCCGCTCTTAACAGCTTTTACAAGTGCTGCTACGGCAACGATGGTCTTCCCTGATCCCACATCCCCCTGCACGAGTCGGTTCATGATCCTGCTGCTTTCCATATCGCGTTCTATCTCTTCCAGTACTCTCAACTGCGCGTTCGTCAACCTGAACGGCAAACCCCCGATAAACCTGCGGACCTCTTCCCTGGCGCCAAAGGCGATCCCCGACAGGTCGCTTTCCTGTACTGTCCTGACTGACATCAGGGCAAGCTGGAGTATCAGCAGTTCTTCAAAAACGAGCCTTTTACGGGCTTTCAGGAAAGCGTCGTCACTTTCGGGAAAGTGGATATTGCTGATCGAATACAGGGCGTCCGCCAGACCATACCGTTCCCTGATCCATCCGGGCAGGATGTCTTCTATGCTGTCTCCGGTATAGCTCAGGGCATTCCTGATGACAGAGCGTATTACATTCTGGGTCAGTTTCCCCGTCGACGGGTATACCGGGATTATCCTGCATGTATTTACCGGCCCCGATCCATCCATTTTTTCATATACCGGGTTCAGGACCTCAAATGTCCCTCTCCTGGTTATCTTCCCGAAAAAAAGGTATCTCTCCCCGGGTCTGAGCTGGTCCTTCAGGTAGGGTTTATTGAACCATACGGCATTTATAAGTCCTGTTTCGTCCCTGATGCTGACCCTGCTTATGGTAAGACCTCTCCTGGGTTTCGACACGACTACCCTCGACGCTATGATCCCCTCGAACGAGCACTGGTCTCCATCCTCCAACTGTATCAGCTTTTTGAGCATGCTGCGGTCTTCATAGTCCCTCGGATAATGAGAGATCACATCTCCCACCGTATGGATGCCCAGCCTTTTGAACAGGGCGGCTCTTGCCTCGCCGACGCCCTTGAGGTATTGCAGCGGTTTTTTCAGCATTTCCGGCCCCTTGTGCATCACACGTCTCCAGTACGCAGAATAGTCATATACTTAATTCTAATATATCATGCTTTGATTTTCCACTCCGCAATTCAAAGTTACGTCAAATGCAGGAAATGGCGACCAGATGCAGTGCGTGCGTAAAGGCGGCAGGGCGGCCGTTCATGCGCATGCGCTGCATCTGGCCGCCATTTCCTGCGTTTGACGGATTTTTTGCGTCATGGATAAAAATCACTTGCAAATCCCGGAACTGTTGTGTTAGAATATTTATGCTTTGTGCGATTATAAGCTCCGGCTTTAAGGAGGTGGGTATAGATGGCAAAATGTGTGATATGCAATAAAGGTACCGTATTCGGGAATAACGTCAGTCACTCTGTCAGAAGGACAAACAGGTCCTGGAAGCCCAACATAAGGAAGGTCAGGGTAATAGATAACGGCACACCCAGGACCATCAGCGTATGCTCCAGATGCCTGCGTTCAAACAAGGTCACACGAGCTGTCTGAGCAACCGTCAGGCAGTTTGATAAGATTTGCGGCTATATCGAAGCGACATAAAAGTATTGCAAATGCTTTTATGCCGCTTTGATTTTTGGGTGCATGTCAATTCATCCTGAGAACTTTCCTGATCAGATTGCCAAAGAATCTCGGCATCTTGAAGACCATGATCCTCATAAACGTATTCCTCCCCGAAAGGTCTGTTAGTATCACAATACTAAATATTCGGGATTTTGTGCACGTCCCGGAGCACTTGCTCAGTGTTTTGCCTCGTACAGCCTCCTGGCTGTCATGACACAGTTTCGTCCGGCCGATTTGGCTTCATATAAAGCATCGTCCGCAGTACGCACCAGGTCATTCTCAGTGAGCGCGCATTCGTCAAACGACGATACTCCGAAACTCGCGGTCACGGATACGCTTATGAGGTTGTCTTCTATGACATGGTTGGCTATCAGCTTCCTAAGTGTTTCTACTTTTTCATAGGCTTCGTCAAGACTGGTCCGCGGCAGCAGTATGGTAAACTCCTCTCCTCCGTATCTTGCTATCACATCGCTTTTCCTCAGGGTCGATACAACGACCTCGGCAACAGATTTCAGCACCTTGTCTCCGAAAAGGTGCCCGTACATGTCGTTGAATTTCTTGAAATAGTCGATGTCATATATGACGAGCGACAGCGGATAACCATTCTTCTGCGCCTCTTTGAACTCGCTCTGGAGCCTTTCCTGGAAGTACTGGCGGTTGTATATTCCGGTAAGCCCGTCTATTCGCGCCATTTCCTTCATCTTCAGGTATAACTCCGCATTTTCCATCACGATGCCCACCTGCTGCGCGATTATTTTGAGAAACCTCACGTTCTCTGTATCGAACGCATTGCTTAGCGTATGTTCGACAAGTATCAGCCCGAATTTCCTTGAACCGGTTGTCAAAGGTATGCACATAAGCGAGTTTATATTTCTGCCGCACGTGAATATGTATTGATAATAGTCGACATTATTCTCAAGTATATATTCGCCTTTCATGAATGTATCCAATAATATGCTGGAATTGATGTTGTCCTTTATCGTGGCGAGGTCGCCCGGGTTTACGACATTGGTCGTATGTACCTTCAGGCGTCCGGACTCCTCATCATACAGTATGATCGTTGAATAGCTGCCTCCGACGACTCCAAGGATTATGTCATTGAGGCGCTTCAGGAGTTCTTTTGTATCAAGGATCGAACCGATAGCCTGGCTTATCTGGTTCAGGGTATAAAACTCCGCTATGCTCTTTGAAAGGGTCTTGTTGGATTTCTCCAGTTTATCCGAACTTGAAATAAGCCTGCTGTATTTTTGTATTATATCGTCCCTTTCGCTTTCAAGCCTCTGATATTGCTCATCGAGCTGTTCCTTGACGTATGTGCTTTGAAATTCGTCCTCGATCCTGTATCTGTACAGTCCGCCAAAGAAGTATACACTTATGAACGTTATGACATACAGCGCAGCCGCCATGCCGATGGTCCTTCTGAT
>JAAZKL010000142.1 GCA_012799845.1 Clostridiaceae bacterium | reverse complement strand
GGCAGCTCGTCGAAAATTGGAGACTCGAAAGCTGGAGACTCGAAAGTTGGGGACAGTCCTGCAATTTATATTTTCAATTTAAGGTTTTTCAAATCATGAAACAGCATTCTGCTGTGGCGATACTATTTCGTTTATCATTAAGGAGGAGGTAGAAGTATGCCATTGAAGGTACTGATAGTCGGAGGAGTGGCCGGAGGTGCAACTGCCGCCGCAAGATTGAGAAGACTGGATGAAGCAACGGAAATTATAGTATTCGAGAAGGGCGAATATATATCATATGCAAATTGTGGATTGCCTTATTATATTGGGGATGTTATCAGGGAAAAAGAGAAATTGATCATCCAAACTCCTGAGAACATGAGGGAACGCTTCAACATTGATGTCAGGGTTAACAGCGAAGTTATCAGAATAGATCGAAAGAATAAAATAGTTGAAGTGCTTGACAAATCGAACAATGAAATCTATACGGAAAGTTATGACCGTCTGATTCTCTCGCCTGGTGCCGAACCTGTGAAACCGAAACTTAGCGGAGTTGACGGGCAAAGGATCTTTACATTGCGAGATATCCCAGACACATACAAAATCAAGGATTTTATTGATAAGCATAAACCTAAGCATGCAGTTATAGTCGGAGCAGGCTTCATTGGCCTGGAAATGGCTGAAAACCTTCATGAAAGAGGCTTGGATGTTGCGATTGTTGAACTGTCGGACCATGTAATTGGGCCGCTTGATTCTGACATGGCTGCATTTGTGCATCAGTATCTGAGATCGAAGGGCATCCGGCTTTATCTGAAGAACGGCGTAAGAGAGTTTATACCGGAGGGTGAGGCGGTAAGCGTTAAACTGTCGGATGGCCGTTTGTTGTATGCAGACCTGGTCATTTTGGCCGTTGGCGTCAGACCGAATGTAAAACTTGCGTCTGAAGCAGGCCTGGAGTTGGGGAAATCAGGGGGTATATTGGTTAACGAATACATGCAGACATCTGACCCTGATATTTATGCTGTCGGCGATGTTGTTGAAGTGCAGGATATTTTGGGGACAGTCCTCAAAAAAGAGAAATACACAGAAGCAGTTCCTGATAATCGCGGCGGACAACTGCATACAGGACCTGCGCTGACTGAAAAAACAGTCCTTATACCGCTGGCAGGTCCCGCTAACAAGCAAGGCAGGATAGCGGCTGATAACATCTGCGGAAGGAGTATAAAGTACAGGGGCACCCAGGGAACGTCTATTGTCAAGATATTTGATTTGACAGTCGCGTTAACGGGAGCGAATGAAAAGCAGCTGAAGGAAATGGGGATAGATTATGAGAAGTCCTTCACTTATTCTCTCTCGCATGCAGGTTATTATCCCGGCTCCACGCCCATGACGATAAAACTTTTGCTTGCAAAAAATGATGGAAAGATTTTTGGCGCTCAGATAGTCGGCTATGATGGCGTGGACAAGAGGATTGACATTATTGCAGTTGCTATTCGGGCTGGCATGACAGTGTTTGACCTCCAAGAACTGGAGTTATCCTACGCTCCTCCTTTTTCATCGGCGAAAGATCCTGTCAATATAGCAGGCTTTGTTGCCTCAAATCTGTTGAAAGGCGATGTATCAACATTTCAATGGGACGAGATCAGTGATCTGGACCGGACGGAAGTGCTTCTTGTAGACGTCAGGACAAAAATGGAGTTCGGACTGGGCACCATTGACGGAGCAATAAATATACCGCTTGATGAATTGAGGAAAAGGATAGATGAATTGCCTGGTGACAAGTCCATTCATGTGTTTTGCCAGGTTGGACTGCGCGGTTATATAGCTGCCAGGATGCTTATGGGGAAAGGTTTTGCGTCTGTAAAAAACCTGAACGGCGGCTACCTTGTCTATAATACTGTGATGCAGGATCAACTGGCAATGGAACACGCGGATGCGAACTCTGCTGAGGAAGGCAGGGGTTTGAGCGGCTCTGAGGATGTGGACGGTTTAAGTGTAAAGCCGGCTGAGAGCGGGATTCCCTGTGCTGAGACTACTGATTGCGGAAAGCCTGTTGACATGAAGGATTGATGTCTGCGGTATTCGACGGCTGGCGGTAATTCTTCGCCTGAATGTGGCAATAAAAGCATAATTCGAGTGAATCACAGGCGGGTCCGGATGATCTCTTCATGATCGGACTGGGTGACTTTTTGCCGGATGATTTGCATATGAAGTGGAACGGTCTTCTTAACCCTGCTTATGAACAGATTGGATGATCCGGCTGCCTCTTCCTGTTAGCCGATCAGGTAGCTTTCATACGCCATAAATGCGAGAAACCGGAGCCAACCTCAACCTCTGGCAGTGGCAATCAAACTGTCGAAGTTTATGTCGATGGCAGTGTGACTCATGTTGCTGTAAGGCCAGCTCATCAACCTGTACTTTTCGGACAAAAAATTGATCAATAGTGAATACTGACGGCCACCTCGGCATAGTATTAGCTTAGATGGATTTACCCGGGGTCATGAGACATAACCTGGGAAATACCGCCGTATTATTCGTGAGGTGGCTGCATTATGAAGAAAATTATCGCGATTATTTTGGTGGTTGTATCAATAATAACGCTTTCGGGGTGCAGTATTCTGCAAAAACTTGGATTGCAGAAGGAGCCGGAAGACGAACTCAGACCTGTCAGCAGCATTATAATCGGAGAGGCCGAGGCCAGCAGATTGACTGATAAAACGCCGTTGCGGCTTTATTTCGCCAATGAAGACAATACCAAGCTTAAGCTGGAGATCAGGTATGTTGATTCGACTGATATCAAAGACAGTGCGAGCAATATGGCAACGGCCATCATAAATGAGCTGATCAAGGGCCCGTCGGATGAGAGGATGTTTAAGAGAACTGTCCCCGCCGAAGCAAAGCTGCGCTCACCCGTAAGTATAAAGAATAAGGTTGCCACTGTCGACTTCTCGAAAGAATTCAAGTCGAAGCACCCAGGTGGGAAAGATGCAGAAAAGGTGACCATATACTCGATTGTTAATTCACTGACAGAACTGGAAGAGATAGAGAAAGTTAAATTCTTAATTGAGGGTAAGGAGCAGAAAGAGTACATAGGTCATTTCAAGTTCGATGCTCTTTTCCCGAGGAGCACTCAACTCATTAGCAAAGATAAGGCAGAGACGACCTCAGGAACAACAGAAAACAGTGATAAAATGCCGGGGGAAAACATCAGTGATGATTCAAGGGAAACCTCAGGGCAAAACGGCGATACAATCGATGGTTTGGAGATTCTTGAATAGGGGGACAGTTCTGCCTTTTCAACAGTTGGCGGGCATTAGTGTGTGTCCATGGGGTTGGTAGTGGTATGGTAATGGAATTTAGGCTGTAAAATGATGAGGCAGTCAGGTATTGGGGCATTTAGGAGCTATGGAACTGACGCCTTAAAGTATTAAGGAGCATTCCTGTAATGAAGTTTAATGATCTTTGAAAAAAGAAGACCAATCCAGTAGAATTAACGTAGGTGGTCATCAACAAACGCCACAAATAATATCTACTGGAGGTCTTCAATAT
>JAAZKL010000141.1 GCA_012799845.1 Clostridiaceae bacterium | reverse complement strand
GGAGATTATATCCATGCGCAGTCTTTGGGCTGTAAGTGCGGATGCACCGATATCAAGAGCTCCAAAATAACTCATGCATTATCTCCTCCCTTCGTTTATAACGGACCTTATTCTCTGGTATGAACTGCTTATGCTCTGGATCAGAGTATTGTAGCGGATATTGTTCTTTGCCATCTCCGCCATCTCGATCTCTATATCTACGTTGTTCCCGTCAAGCCGTGTGCTGAGATTTCTGTTGCCCTTTATGATCCTGATTTTTGCATTGTCATTGTTCCTGCCTATCGGGATATGTCTCCTGTCGGTGGTATTGCCCCTGAACCCGCCCTTTTGAGATGCGCCCTGCAGATACTCCTCAAATGTGACAGACGATTTCTTGTAGCCCGGCGTATCTACATTTGCGATGTTCTGTGCGATGACCTCGTTGCGGACCCAGGCTGCGTCAAGCGCCTTTTCCCGCAATCTCAGGTTGTTGGTCAGCTTATTGAACATTTGACCCGTCTCCTTTGTAAAATAGTGCGCACCGAAATACTATCGGATATATATTATTTCGACATAATATATCCAATCCCTTATATGTTCAGGGATTTCCATTCCCGCACAGACATAATATTCCATTGAATAAATTTTAGCACATCGACACTGTATTTACAACTATATAATGTGCTTTTGCGTCGAGAATGTCAATATATTGTACCGATTTGTCACAATATAGAAAATTTGAAAGGACTTTTTGGCATTTTCTGCTGTTATTTTTTGATATGGACCTCATTAAATTGATATAAGCCAATAATAGTAAATCGATATGAGCTTATTATAACCTGTAAGCCGCCTTTATCCTGTCTATCTGCTCCAGTGCGATTTCCGCCATTCTCTGATGCTTCAGCTTCTTGTTCCTGATCCTCTCTCCAGGTTCTTTGATCAGCCCGAAGCTGGCATTCATGGGCTGCAGCCCGCTCGTCGAATTGCCTGAAACATACGCAGCCAGCGAACCGATGGCCGTATTTTCGGGGAAAACCACTAAATCTTCCCCAAGGTACTGTCTCGCAGCGTTTATTCCGGCAACCAGACCCGAAGAGGCTGATTCCACATAACCCTCCACTCCTGTGATCTGTCCTGCGAAGTATAATCCGGGCATTGATTTCATCCTGTAGGCAGCATCGATGAGTCCGGGCGAATTAATGTAGATATTCCTGTGCATTACGCCATACCTTGCGAATTCCGCGTTCTCAAGCCCGGGAATGAGACGGAAGACTCTTTTCTGTTCAGGCCAGCGCAGATGGGTTTGAAATCCCACGATATTGTAAAGAGTGCCTGCCTTGTTGTCCTGTCTCAGCTGAACCACAGCATAGGGTTCCTTTCCTGTGGCAGGATCGATGATGCCAACGGGCTTCAGGGGTCCGAACCGCAGCGTGTCGCGTCCTTTCGAAGCCATGCTTTCGACCGGCATGCATCCGCTGAAGAGTATCATCTTTTCAAAATCCCTGATGGGTACCGTTTCAGCGTTGACAAGCTCATTCCAGAACAGTTCGTACTGCTCCTTATCCATCGGGCAGTTTATATAGTCGTCGGTGCCTTTACCGTAACGCGATGCCCGAAATGCTTTTGACATGTCGATGGACTCATACGTGATTATCGGTGCCGCTGCATCGTAAAAATACAGGCTGTCTTTGCCCGTGATCTTTATTATCTGCTCCGTGAAAGCATCAGAAGTCAGGGGGCCGGTTGCGACGACGGTGATGCCGTCTTCAGGCAGGCTCGTGACTTCTTCATAGTACACGGTTATATTCGGATGGCCTATAACTGCCTCGGTCACGGCTTTTGAGAATCCTTCCCTGTCGACTGCCAGTGCTCCTCCGGCAGGAAGCCTCGTTTCATCAGCACATCTCATGATGAGTGAATCCAGCCTTCTCATTTCTTCCTTGAGTAATCCGACAGCATTCGTCAGACTGTCGGAACGCATTGAGTTGCTGCAGACCAGTTCAGCAAAAGAATCCATTTTATGTGCAGGTGAAAACTTCTTCGGCTTCATCTCGTAAAGCCTTACCTGCGCTCCCCTTTTCGCCGCTTGCCATGCGGCCTCGCAGCCTGCAAGTCCTGCGCCTATGACATTGATGTATCTGTCAGATGGTGTCCGGATCCTCATCATTCGCCGTCCTCAATCTCGATTTAGTCATCTTCGGTTACTGTTACCCGTCGTACCCGGTCTGATTTATCCGCCTTCCCTGTTTTCTTTTATTCGTCGTCCCCGGTCTGATATTCCCGCTGTCCACGGTTTCTTTTATTCGTCGCGCCCGGTCCGCTTTTCAGCTGTCCACTGTTTCTTTTATTCGTCGTCCCCGGTTTTCTTTTCTGGCTTCTTCCTTTCGGGAGCTTTTTTGAAACCGCATTTTTCATTGCTGCAAACAAGCGTCAGTTTTTTGCCCGAGTATTTCTTGACCATGAAGTTGCCGCATTCAGGGCACATCTCGCCAGAGGGCATATCCCATGACATGAAATTGCATTCGGGATAGTTTTCACATCCGAGATAGCTCTTTTTCGTCTTCGTCTTTTTTATCAATACCCTGCCGCCGCAAAGCGGACAGTTGACGCCTGCCTCTTCCAGTATCGGCTTTGCGTTCCTGCATTCGGGGAATCCCGGGCAGGCCAGGAATTTTCCGTATCGCCCCATCTTGATGACCATGTTCCTTCCGCATTTTTCACATATAACATCGGTCACTTCATCCGGTATTTCTATATTTTCGATCCTGGACTCCGCCTCTTTCAGAGTTTTTGCAAACGGCTCGTAGAACTCCTTCATGACCTCGACCCATTTCTTGGTCCCTTCTTCCACGTCGTCCAGTTTTTGCTCCATCTGCGCTGTGAACTGGACATCAACGATTTCCCTGAAATTGCTTTTCATGAGTTCGTTGACTATCCTGCCCAGTTCTGTCGGCACAAGGAACTTCTTTTCCTTTACTGCGTACCCTCTTGCGAGGATCGTCGTTATTATCGGCGCATATGTGCTTGGTCTCCCGATCCCTTTTTCTTCAAGGGCTTTTACAAGCGTTGCCTCGGTATACCTTTGCGGAGGCTGCGTGAAACGCTGCTTGTCTTCGATCTTCTTCAGCATCAGTATCTCATCCTGCTCCAGATCAGGTATCGATACTTCGTTTTCCCTGGCATCGTCTTCTTTGCTGTCTTCATCCCTTCCTTCCGTATATACCGCCAGGTAACCGTCGAATTTCAGCTTTGATCCGTTGGCTTTGAATAGCAGGTCTCCGGCCAGTATATCCGCTGCAATGGTATCATAGACCGCCGATGCCATCTGGCTCGCGATGAACCTGGACCAAATCAGGTTGTAAAGCCTGTATTGGTCGCTGGTCAGAGATCCCTTTATGCTTGCCGGGGTCAGGTCAACATTTGTCGGCCTTATGGCCTCGTGGGCGTCCTGTGACGCTGAGCGGTTTTTATAGACCCTGGGCTCATTCGGCAGGTATTTGTCACCGTAATTCGAATTGATATATTCTTTTGCCGTCTGCTGAGCTTCTGCCGATATCCTGGTCGAATCGGTACGGATATAGGTGACGAGACCCACCGAACCATGTCCCTTGACCTCCAGGCCTTCATATAACTGCTGGGCTATCATCATCGTTTTCTTCGTTGGGAAACCCAGCTTTCTCGATGCTTCCTGTTGCAATGTGCTGGTCGTGAACGGAGCAGGCGCAGTTTTCTTCTTTTCGCCGTACTTTACCCTGTGGACGATGTAGTCTTTCCCTTCAAGCTGTTTCAGGATCTCCCTGACCTGCTCTTCGTTTTTGAGTTCTATCTTTTGGTCCATTCTCCCGTAAAACTTCGCTTCGAATGTGCGGGTAGATTTCTTTTTGTGCAGCAGCGCCGTGACAGTCCAGTATTCATCCGGTATGAACTTCTCGATCTCTTCTTCCCTGTCGCATACCAGTCTCGCCGCAACGGACTGGACACGTCCGGCACTCAGTCCTTTTCTGACTTTTCTCCACAGCAGGGGGCTTATCTTGTACCCCACAATCCTGTCCAGGACACGCCTTGCCTGCTGGGCGTCGACCAGGTCCATGTTTATTTTCCTTGGCTGCTTTATTGCATTGCGCACCGCATTTTTGGTTATCTCATTGAATGTGATCCTGCATTCTGCGTTTTCATCGACATCGAGCAACTGGGCAAGGTGCCACGATATGGCTTCTCCTTCACGATCAGGGTCGGTGGCCAGAAGTATCTTTTTCGAATTTTTAGCTTCCTTCCTCAGTTTGCTGATTATGTCGCCTTTGCCCCGGATGGTGATGTACCTGGGCTCAAAATCGTTTTCTATATCGACGCCCATCTGGCTTTTAGGCAAGTCCCTGACATGGCCTACGGACGCAACGATTTTATAGTCCTTACCCAGAAATTTGCTAATGGTGTTGGCCTTTGCAGGCGATTCCACTATCACAAGGTTGTTTGCCATCATGTCCTCCTTAAGGGTGTTTTATGGTAATATTATGCTGAACATTCGTTGCAGTCAATAAATACAACTCATATATTACCACATTTTCTGATCAAGTCTACAGTTCGAAGATTATTTTTTATTCAGCCAGTTTATAGTATTTACCGGGCAACTGCTCCACGAACCCGCTCAGTTCCAGCATCAGAAGGATCGAAGAGGCCACCTGGACACTGATCCCGCAGTCCCTGGATATGATGTCAAGATGGACAGGACCGTTCAGCAGCCGCTGAGCTATGGTTTTTTCCTCCCTGTTCAGTTTCATTGCCGCCAGTTTCTTTGCAATGTTATATATATTTTGTGAATCATGGGCTATTCTCAATTCATCCAGTATGTCTCCGACACCTGTCACGATTTTTGCGCCATCGCGTATCAGCATGTTTGTGCCCGCGCTGTTGTATGAGTTTATGTTGCCTGGCACCGCAAAAACATCTCTTCCCTGCTCCAGCGCATATTCCGCCGTGATAAGGGATCCGCTCTTTTCTCCTGCTTCGACTATCGTAACGCCAAGCGAAATGCCGCTTATTATCCGGTTCCTTGCCGGAAAATTGTGCCGGGATGGTTCTGTTCCGGGAAGGTATTCTGATATAACGGCACCGTGGCTGATGATCTCTTCCATCAGGTCGCGGTTTTCCGGAGGATATGCCACATCGATGCCGCACCCGAGCACTGCGACCGTCCTGCCTCCGGCTTCCAGGGCGCCTCTGTGCGCTTGTGAATCTATACCCCTGGCCAAACCGCTGACGACCGTTACGCCATGCTCCGCCAGTTCCCGGGACAGGCGTTTTGCCATGTCAAGGCCGTACCATGTCGCCCTTCTGGATCCGACCACAGCAATGCATTTCTCATCCGCTTCGGGCTTCCCTCTGCAGTAAAGGACCAGCGGCGGGTCCGCTATATGTTTGAGCAGCTCAGGATATGCTTTGTCATATATGGTGATCACATCGGTGTCAGATCTTTTGACGGATTCAAAAGCCCGTTCAGTTTCCTGCTTCACTTTTTTATCTGCCAGGAGTGAGATGAGCTTCCGCGTACACAGCCCCGAAGCCGCCAGTTCAGGTTCGCCTGCCTCCCATAGCAGCGCAGGATCCCTGAAATACCGGAGGAGTTGATACTTCTTCCTCGGAGTCGTTTTCACCAGTGAACTCAGCCAAATCCAGTATTTAATGTTGCTTATCATCTTACTCACACCACTCCCGGCGTTGCTTCTTTTTTGTTTTGTTGTTTTGTTGTTTTGTTGTTTTGTTGTTTTGTTGTTTTGTTGTTTTGATTTTTGTCACATTGTTTCTTGGCTTTTTGTTGCTTTGCTTTTGTGTTACTCTTCTTATTTGCTCTCTTGCTCTTTTGCTCCTTTGCTTCTTTGTTGCTTTGTTTTCTTTACTCTTCTTATTTGCTCTTTTTCTTCTTTGTTCTTTTGCTTCTTTGCTCCTTTACTCTTTTGTTCTTTTGCTCCTTTGCCACTTTTCCTCTATGCTTCTTTGTTTCTTTTACTCTTTGCTGTCTTACAGCTTTGCTCACATTTTCTGGGTTTTTCTGTCAAGACTCCTGTACTGTATCGCTTCAGCCAGATGTATAGGCCTGATTTCTTCGCTCATATCCATATCCGCAATGGTCCTGGCCACCTTCAGTATCCTGCTGTGTGCCCTGGCGCTCATGCCAAACCTGTCAAACACGTCCTTAAGGATACTTCTGCATTTCCTGTCAAGCCTGCAGAATCTCGAAAACATTGCGGGCTGAAGCTGGGAGTTCGAGTATATATTCATCCCCCTGTATCTTTAAAGCTGTATTTTTCTGGTCCGTTCCACCCTTTCCCTGATGGCCGCCGAGCTTTCGACGGTTTTATCGCTGTCAAGCTCGGTGTACTTAACCGGTGTCACCTCGATATGTATATCTATCCTGTCCAGCAAGGGTCCCGATAACCTGCCGAAATATTGCTGTATCTGCCTCGGCGTACATGTGCATTTCCCCGGCTGATCCAGGAAATAGCCGCATCTGCACGGGTTTGCAGCACATATCAGTGTTGTCCTCGCGGGGTAGGTAAGGCTGGCATTCACGCGGGAAATGGTGATGACTCCGTCCTCCAGTGGCTGTCTGAGAGTCTCCAGCGCTTTCTTGCTGAACTCGGGAAGTTCATCAAGAAACAAAACGCCGAAGTGGGCAAGGCTGATTTCCCCGGGTCTTGGAATCGCACCTCCGCCGACGAGACCGGTGTCTGAAATGCTGTGGTGGGGGCATCTGAAAGGTCTTGTGCTTACAAGGGAAACCCCGGATGGAAGTATTCCTGCGATGCTGTGTATTTTCGTCACTTCCAGCGCTTCCTCGAAAGTCATCGACGGCAGTATTGTCGGCAGCCTCTTTGCAAGCATGGTTTTCCCGCAGCCGGGCGCTCCGAGCATGAGACAGTTGTGCCCTCCTGAGGCGGCCACTTCCAGTGCTCTCTTTACATTCTCCTGTCCCTTTACGTCAGCGAAATCGACAGCATCCGAACAAACAGGCCGTGCTTCGTTTTCGGCTGCTTCAAAGTATTTGACCTCGGCATCTCCGTTTATAATGGCCGCTGTTTCCCTGAGGTCCTTTACAGGTATGACATGGAGTTCTTTCACAACGGAGGCCTCCCTGGCATTTGCCTCAGGAAGGAACAAAAAGCGTATTCCGCTCTGGTATGCGCAGATCGCCATGGGCAAAACACCTTTCACAGGCTTTATCTCCCCGTCCAGCGAAAGTTCTCCGATAAACATCGAATTCATGACGGCGGAATGGTTTATGCAGCCTGTGGATGCCAGTATGCCCAGTGCGATCGCAAGATCGAATGAGGAGCCTTCTTTTTTTATATTAGCCGGAGCCATATTCATCGTTATCTTTCTCAGCGGAAAATCGTATCCCGAATTTTTCACAGCCGCCCTGACGCGTTCACGTGCCTCCCTGATGGCCGTGTCTCCCAGCCCCACGATATCGAACGCAGGCAGCCCGTTGCTTATATCAGTCTCGATTTCGACTATGTATCCATCGATTCCCAAAACACCACAGCTTATGATTTTTGAGTACATACAACTACCTTCTGCTAGTATTTGTTGCTATGTTATACATTTATTGCCAACACAATATTACTATATCTGCTCGATTTTGTACATACCCAATTTTGATCTGACATATTTCCTGTTATTTTTTAAACTTTATGACACCACTGTCGGCAGGTTCCTGCGCCGATCAGGGTCAGAAACGGATCAGCGTTTTGATAAAAAAGAGTCAGCAAACAGCGTGATAAGCGTGATTTAACTTATTCTCCGCAGCCTGCTGAACTTCTGATACTGTCACTGTGTGCCGGTAAACGGTCCCGGAGCCGGTATGTGATCCTGGAGCCGGCATATGGTCCCGGAGCCGGCATATGCTCCTGAAACCGGCATATGGGCCCGGAGCCGGAATTTCCCCAAAGATATGCGAATTTTTCTTATTTCCCGAAAAAATCCTTATTTATGGCTCATTACCCGGTTTTGACATCAATTCGGACCGGACTGTTCGTTTCCCTTTGACCGCTCTTTTTCCTTAAGTTTCTCGTTTTCCTTCAGCAGCTTATGTAACTCTTCCATGAATGTATTTATGTCCTTGAACTGCCTGTAGACCGAAGCGAACCTTACATACGCGACTTCGTCGATATCTTTCAGCCTCGCCATGACCATTTCGCCGATCTCATTTGTTGTTATCTCTCTCTTTAGTGAGTTCAGTATCTGGATCTCTATCTCATCTGCCAGCTTTTCAAGAGTATCCACGGAAACCGGTCTCTTCTCGCACGCCCTCAACAAGCCGTTGATGAGCTTTTCGCGGTCAAACGGCTGCCTGGTTTTGTCCTTCTTGATGACCATCAGCGGTATGCTCTCCACCTTCTCATAAGTGGTAAACCGCCTCATACACCTGTTGCATTCCCGCCGTCTCCTGATAGCCGAATTCTCCTCAGTAGGCCTGGAATCGATAACCTTGTCCTCAAGAAACCCGCAATAAGGACATTTCATAGTTTACCTCCTGTACGGCTCTGGCGCCGCATGATTTTTTCATTTGTATCATTTCCATTACTTTATCGGCATTCTGAAAAAATCCTTTAGCGGAGGGGACAATTTGGGGGACAGTTCTTCTTTTTGGGGGACGGTTCTGCGGAACCCTGGTTGGGGGACAGTTCTGCGAAAACCCGACTTGAGGGACAGTTCTGCAGAACCTCAGTACTGAACGGCCTCAGCCAGGCAGCGTCCGCAGGGGGCTTCATT
Organism: Clostridiaceae bacterium; assembly: GCA_012799845.1. GTDB lineage: Bacteria > Bacillota > Clostridia > Acetivibrionales > DTU013 > DTU013. The sequence continues at coordinate 4,603 of JAAZKL010000141.1, read as the reverse complement.
GCCGGACAGTTCCCGTCAGCACAAAATCAGTCAAAGTATCTCCTGATATATCTTTCATCAAGATCGACCAGTATTATGTCTTCTCCTATCTTCACGATTTTATCCCACGGGATCACAAACTCGTTATCCTTGCCAAAAAAACCCAATAATTTGCCGACCCCCGGCAGTATGATGGCCTCTATCCTCCCCTGCTCCAGGTCTATCTCCACATCGGAAACGAAGCCCAGCCTTCTCCCGTCGGAAACATTTATTACTTCCTTTTGCTTGAAATCTGAAGAACGATTCATATGACCCCCACCAATCTTTGCTTCTCATCGTTCCGCTATTGCGTTACAATATGCAAAGCGCAGTTTCATATAAATTATATGACCGTTTCCGGGTAATTATCATAATTGGGGACAGTTCTCAACTTTTGCTTATGGGGACAGTTCTGCAGAATATAGGGTCATGGGGACAGTTCTTCATTTCTGCATATGCCTGTGTGTTTTCTTATATATGCTTTCTCATATGCATGAGCGCCGTTTTCTCCAGTCTTGACACCTGAGCCTGCGATATCCCGATCTCTTCTGCAACCTCCATCTGGGTCCTGCCTTCGAAGAAACGCAGGTTCAGTATAAGTTTTTCCCTGTCATTGAGCTTTCTCATCGCTTCCTTCAGCGAAATGCCTTCAAGCCAGTTTTCGTCTATGTTTTTCTCGTCCTTTACCTGGTCCATGACGTAGATGGCATCGCCTCCATCATGATACACAGACTCAAACAATGATATCGGGTCCTGGATCGCATCAAGTGCAAATACCACTTCTTCCTTTGGAAGCTTCAGTTCCTCCGCGATCTCAGTGATCGTGGGTTCCTTCGAGTTTTTATTTGTCAGTCTTTCTTTTGCCTGAAGCGCTTTATACGCGATGTCCCTCAACGATCTGCTCACCCTGATAGAGTTGTTGTCCCTCAGGTATCTGCGGATTTCTCCAATTATCATCGGAACCGCATAGGTCGAAAATTTTACATTCTGCGTAACGTCAAAATTGTCTATCGCTTTTATAAGGCCAATACAGCCCACCTGAAACAGGTCGTCCACATATTCGCCCCTGTTGTTGAATCTCTGGATGACGCTTAAAACAAGCCTGAGATTGCCGTTGATGAATTCCTCGCGGGCAGAAGCATCACCCTTGTGCATTCTTTCAAAGAGCGCTTTCTTTTGCTCATTGGATAAAACCGGCAGTTTCGAAGTGTTAACTCCGCAGATTTCAACTTTGTTGACCATCATGTAAAAACCTCCCGGCATTTTGTGTTTAGTAACATTATTGCCTTGGAGGTCTTTTTTCATACTGAAACTTATTCGCAAAATATTTGCTAAAGGCCTTGACAATAGCGGGTTTGGTGGCTATACCATCCTGTTGATCTCTTTCTTCAGCCTGCTTATTATCCTCTTCTCCAGGCGTGAAATATACGACTGGGAAATACCAAGCATGTCAGCAACTTCCTTCTGCGTTTTCTCAACACCATTCGTCAGCCCGAACCTCAGCTCCATGATTTTCTTCTCCCGGCTGGACAGCTTTTTCATGGCGGTATTCAGAAGCTCCCTGTCTATCTCATCCTCAAGGCTCCTGTAAATTATATCGCTCTCAGTGCCCAGAATATCCGAAAGCAGAAGCTCATTCCCGTCCCAGTCCACATTGAGCGGTTCATCGATGGAAATCTCGGTTTTGATCCTGTTGTTTCTCCTTAAGTACATCAGTATCTCGTTTTCGATGCACCTTGATGCATATGTGGCCAGCTTTATGTTCTTTGACGGGTTGAAGGTGTTTATTGCCTTTATCAGGCCTATCGTTCCTATGGAAACCAGATCCTCGACTCCAACTCCCGTGTTTTCAAACTTCCTGGCTATGTAAACCACGAGCCTCAGATTGCGCTCTATCAAAACGCTTTTTACCCCGTAATCTTCTTCTCCAAGCCTGGCAAGCAGGTATGTTTCCTCGTCGACGGAAAGAGGCGGCGGCAATGCCTCACTGCCTCCTATGTAATAAATTGGACGCCCGGTTTTTCTTCTGAAGATCAGCATCAGTTTCCAATAATTGATTCTAAGAATAAGTCTGACTTTGTTGAACGCTTTCATCTGAAATCTCCTTTCGTTGCTGTATCTATATAAGCTCAGGGTTCATCAGAGCTCTGTACTGTTCATTTGCCGACAATGTCCTGTTGTAGATGCCGACGATCACATCCCGGATATCTTTTTTCCCGTCGTCAGCGCCTATCTCTATATAATCTGGCCTGAACCCGATCATCATGCCGTTTTCCCTGCCAAGCGACGTAAAAGGGATGAGCCTGAACCTTTTGAACCAGTCGGATGACGATATCTTTGCAGTGACTGAGTTCAGATCATTCTCATGGTTTTGCTCAAAGATACTTTTTATGTCATCCGGCAGAAGATCCTTTATCGCAGAGAATTCCACCACCACAACGGGCAGGTTGGTCAGCGGATCATGGAGTGAATTGCCCGTATCTACCAGGGCAGGCAGTCCTATGGATTTATTCTCAACAGCAATACTTATGTCAACCAACAACTTCTCTTTGACAAACCTGCTCTGTACCGCATCCCATATCACGCGGAAAATGATAAGTGCGACTGCAACAGCAAGCAGAAGTTCAGTCCATTTGGCATCAAAAAAGTTCAGTGGCGAGATCAGAACGCCGTTTCTTATTATCCCCCAGTCTTTGTTGAAAAATATAAGCGCGAAACCCGCACCTGCAAAAATGAAAGTCGTCGCGTAAAACAACGCAAGGGTTTTCAAAAAAACTGAAAACCTGTTGAAACTGAATGTTATGGCAACCATGCCGATCGACAGCAGGAATTTGGAGACTAGGGTCGTATACACTTTTACTTCCGGCAGCAGGATCATAAGCACCAGGTATGCAGTGCCCGCAACGGAGCCGAGAAAAAGCCTGAGGCTGCTCGTTCTGTTCTTTGAAAATCTGGATGTAACCAATAATATAAGATAATTAATAACTATATTTTCAAGGATGACAATATCCAGATAGATTTCCACCGTTATACCTCTCAAGCTGCAATGCAGACATCCCCTATTTTACATATATTCATATACCTTTTCTTTTATGTATAACAACGTACTTTAATTATATTGAATCAACCGCGATTTTTATGTCACAAACACCTGTAGAAATAAGGGTTTTTCAAGAGGATAGTTTATGGGGACAGTTCTTCAGAAGTTTGAGGTGGTGTCGTGTTGAGGGACAGTTCTGCGGAATTTATCATATCATAGGGGACGGTTCTTCAAAGTTCGAGATGGTACCCTGTTGAGGGACAGTCCTTCAAAAGATCAATGAAACAGTTCCTGTACAGTGTAATTGGGTTTTATGCCACACCTGGTCAGTTGCAGAGTTAATATGCCTTTGATAAACCAACTGATTAGAAAACCTGTATTTATCTGCGAATTTCGAAGAACTGTCCCCCTCTGATAACTTCTGAAGAACTGTCCCCCTTCACTGAACTGTCCCCCAAAAGAACAGCCCTACGGGCATAAAAAAACCCTGAGTCTTCTGCTCAGGGGGTTTGCTTGATTTTGGTCATTTGAACCTGTTTTTCCTTAGGAATGTGGGGATCTCAAGCTCATCTTCCGATATATCGCTGACCATCTGACGCCTGGGCGCAGGCTGTTCCTGCTTTGCCGGAGATTTTTCCGCTATCTTTTCTATTCTCCTCATTGCTGAGCTTTTGTCAAAGCCTGTGGCTATGACGGTTATGAGTATTTCGTCCTTGAGGTTCTCATCGATGACTGCGCCGACGATGATGTTTGCATCCGGGTCAGCTGATTTCTGTACCAGTTCTGCGGCCATGTTGACCTCAAACAGGCCGAGATCCGATCCGCCGGTGATATTGATTATTACGCCGCGGGCGCCATCTATAGTCGTTTCGAGCAGAGGACTCTGGATCGCCTGTTTGGCAGCCTCTTCGGCTCTGCCGTCGCCTGAAGATCTGCCGATGCCCATGTGTGCCAGTCCTGTATTGTACATTATAGTCTTTACATCTGCGAAATCGAGATTTATCAAACCGGGAACAGCAATAAGATCTGATATGCCCTGGACACCCTGGCGCAGAACGTCGTCAGCCATTCTGAACGCTTCGATAATGGAAGTCTTCTTTTCGGCAACCTGCAACAATCTGTCGTTCGGTATTGTGACAAGGGTATCTACTACACCCTTGAGATTTTCAATTCCCTGTTCCGCATACTGCATTCTCTTGCGGCCTTCGAACATAAACGGTTTGGTTACGACACCTACCGTCAGTATCCCCATCTCTTTTGCGATCTGGGCAACGATAGGAGCAGCACCGGTTCCGGTTCCGCCGCCCATACCTGCCGTTACGAATACCATGTCGGCTCCCTTGACAGCCTGGGCGATTTCTTCCTTGCTTTCATTTGCAGCTTTTTCTCCTATCTCTGGATTTGCGCCTGCTCCGAGACCTTTTGTCAGTTTATCTCCAATCTGTATTTTCGTATTCGCCTTGGATAGAAAAAGGGCCTGTTTATCTGTATTTATAGCTATGAACTCGACACCTCTGAGACCGGCAGTTATCATCCTGTTTACGG
>JAAZKL010000140.1 GCA_012799845.1 Clostridiaceae bacterium | reverse complement strand
GTATATATTTGTTTATGGAAATACAAAAGGCTTTTCTTTTCAAAACCTGTCCTCCTGTTTGATCAAAGCAGAATAAATTATACCAGTTTTCATCATGAATATCTATATAAGGATACAAGTCATGCGTTCAGTTCCCCGGCCCTGTCCAGCGAAGCCTTTGTTATCGCCGGACCTGTCAGTTCGTATATCAGGGTCGCGCTCAAAATCACAGCCCGAATGGTCTGCCCATATTCCGGCACAAGCTGCGCCGCCAGCAATGAAAGGCCGATCGCCACTCCAGCCTGCGGGACGAGCGAGAATCCTATGTATTTCCTGATGACCTTGGGGGCCTTCATTATGGCTGCGCCAAGCGACGCTCCCGCAACCTTCCCGATGACACGGAAAATTATATACAATATCCCGATCAGCCCGACCTGCGGCAGTACGGTAATATCAAGTTCCATGCCGGAAACTACGAAAAACATCAGGAATATCGGGGGTGTTACTGTGTCTGTCAGTTTCAGTATCGAGTCTCCCGAATTGCTCATATTGACGAGCATGGCGCTCATCGCCATACACAGGAGCAGCGGAGACAAGCCGAGCATCGATGCGAGCGAACTGCCGAGGAATACAAACCCGCATGTAATGATAAGGCGGTTCGAATCTTTCCTGAACCAGCGTAGCGGTATCGTAAACAGGATCCCGAGCAAAAAGCCCAGAAGGAGCGATCCCAGGATCTCGCCTGCCGGTTCGAGGATCGACAGAAGAACAGACGACTCTCCCGGGTTTTGCAGCATATTCACAACAGCGATCGCAAACCCGAAGGAAATGAGGGCGACAGCGTCATCAAGCGCCACAACGCTTAACAGTGTTTCAGTAACGGGTCCCCTTGCCCTGTATTGCTTCACCACCATGATGGTCGCGGCCGGAGCTGTCGCTGATGCAATGGCGCCCAGCAGCAGTGCGACCTCGGTATTGAAGCCGAACAGTACAAGGATCAGGGTAACGACCGCAGTTGCCGCCAGTCCCTCGAAAATCGCGATCACGATAGGCATGGGACCCACTTTTTTCAAATATGTAAGCTTGAATTCCGAGCCGATTGAAAATGCTATGAAGGCAAGTGCCATCTCCGAAACCAGTTCCAGCCCTTTGACCGTATCCGCCGGTACAAGTCTGAGGACGAACGGTCCGATCAGCAGACCCGCTATAAGATATCCCGTAACGTTCGGAAGCTTTGCCAGCTTTACGGCACGGCCAAATATAAGCCCTGTAAAAAGTATCAGCGCAAGGTAAAAAAGTATATTTAGCTGCATATTCAGAATTCAACTCCTTCTGTGCTCAGGACCGGCAATGTGAATACTACCGCGGAATCCGGCTCCGAAAGGTCGCCCACGATGTCACGGATTATCTTCTTTGCTTTTTCCACCTTCTCGTCGGTCAGCACCATAAAAAGCGTCTTGATCTCTTTCCTGTCCGGATTTATTAGCATGCGCAGCGTCCCGAAGATAGGAAAGTCCTCGCTGCTTTTTGCCAGTTCTTTGACCATACCC
>JAAZKL010000139.1 GCA_012799845.1 Clostridiaceae bacterium | reverse complement strand
TAGCCCAGAAATTGAGGATGACGATTTTGTCCCTGTGATCCGACAGGCTGACCTCCCTGCCGTCAAGATCTTTCAGCGTGAAATCCGGCACCATCAGCTTGCCGTCGTCGGCCGGATCGTTTTCTGCGTTTTCCCCGCTGCCGACGCTTTCCCCGCTGCCGGTGCTGCTTTCCTCGTCGCCGGCGCTGCCTTCCGAGGGATCGTTTCCTGCGGGATATTCTTCGCCGGCTGCCTGGTCCGGCGCAGGCGAACCGAGCTCCGGAGGACTGAACGCAACGCCGCCATACCTGCTGTAGACCGCATAAGCCGCGGTAATTATTGCTGCCAGCGCGATTATCGATAATATTAAAGCCATGTATTTTTTCAACAGAACTACCTCCTATCCAGTATCAGGACCAGGCCGTCCTTAAAGAACCATACTCCCGCAGCGATCAGCAGTATGCCGGAAATGATCCTGATGATCCTGCTGTTCCTGTTGAACCAGGAAAACAGCCCTCTCACGTTTTCGAATATTGCTGCTGAAATGATGAACGGTATGGCAAGTCCGGCAGAGTAGACCAGCAACAGGAGCATCCCTTCAGCGACCGTTTTGGAATTCCCGGCCAGCGCAAGGGCGGATCCGAGAAAAGTGCCCAGGCAGGGGGACCAGCCGAATCCAAAAACGATGCCGAACAGTACTGAACTCCAGAACCTCAGGTTATCGACTTTCGGACTGAAACGCTTTTCGGCGTTCAGGAAGCCGATCCTCAGCACACCTGTAAAGTTGAGCCCGAACAGGACCATGAAAGCTCCGCTTACCATCAGCAGTACCGGCCTGTTCCTCTGCAGCAGTGTTCCCATTATCGCGGCTGCCGCGCCGAGGGTCACGAACACGATCGTAAATCCTGCGGCGAACCCCAGTGAATTGACGATCAACCTGTTTTTGCGTGATGGAGGCGCATTGTCCGCACCTGTCCGGGCGCCTGCAAGGTAAAGCATGTAAACGGGCAGCATGGACAGTATGCATGGCGATATGAATGTCAGTATGCCTTCCGCAAATGTAAGCACATATGAAATCATATTCCTGCCTTCTTTCTGCTTTTGTTTCAAATGCGAAGTTCCCGTACGGCGTTGGTACCTGTCAGACTGCGGCGTTTGCTGCAGACCTGTCAGTCTGCCGTATCGGCGGCCGTTCTCAGCAGGTCTGCCTGTTTGCCTCAGCGCCGTCAGCCTGCTGTGTCGGCCTTTAACCGCAATATTGCCCGCAGCGCCTGCACACGGGCGGTTCATGCTTAGATATATACCCGCGGGGGATGTATAATAACAGCGATTTTACGCCTGCCGCATCATCGGGCAGCCACGGCTGATTTCTGCAGGAATGCCGGAGCCGGTATCATTGATAATCATTAAGAAATATTATATAATATTCCTGAATTAGGAACCGCGCTTGAGCGGGGCTTGATATCCCATATTTTTATGGAGGGAGCAAAATATGTTTTGTGAGAATTGTGGAAACCAATTGCCTGACGGCGCAAAGTTTTGCGTGAACTGCGGCGCGAAGATCGAAGCGGCGGAAACCACAGATGCTGCAATAGAAGAATCGGCCGTGGCTGCGGATGTCGCTGAAGTCGAAGCAGCAGATGCTGCCGAAGCAGGAGCAGCCGCCGGCGAACCTGTTCCCGTGCCGGATCAGCAGCCTGAGCCAGCTTTTGAACCCCAGGTCGGACAAGCACAGGCATCACCTGGGCCGAGGCCGGTCCAGCCAGCTCCGCAAATGGCGCAGCCTGCGCCGCAGATGGCACAGCCGGCGCCAAAACCCCAGGACAAGCCTCCGGTTATGCGGCCGGATATGCCTGCTTCGGTCATGAAACCCGAAAAAGTAAATCCGCTGCCTGTCTGGAAATTTATCGGCATACTGATCCTGCAGGGCATTCCCGTCGTCGGCCTTATCATGATACTGGTATGGGCATTTGGAGGCTCGTTCAACAAAAATACCAGGAATTATGCAAGAGCGGTATTCATACTTGGTTTGATTGGACTTGTTCTTATGATCGCAAGTGCTATTGTCTTCTGGAGCTTCTTTAAGGATCTCGTGGATGTGTTGAAGGAATTCGGAGGAACTATCGAATTCGAATTAGGATAATGAAACCGCCAGGCGGACAGGATCCTGTCAGGCCGCCTGTTTCAGCCGAAGCATGTCAGGCGGCATAAAAAGCAGGATGAGGCGTGACATTCGGTCGCCTCTCCGCGGGAAACACATAATGATAAAAAAGAGGCAACGCCCATGAACCGGGGTTGTCTCTTTTTTCTAAATTTCCCGAAACGAAAAAATTCCCCGGCGCAGGAATAATCAGGCATTGCGAACATATGTTTGCTTTTGTATTGCGCAGGAGCATCCCGTTGGTTATAATGGGAGAGTAGATAAAAAGAAAACAGGGTGCTGATTTGATGGTTACAGAAGCAAACATGCAGGAATTCATAAAACTGAGGAAAGAGTTGATCGGGAAGGAATTCGGAAGGCTCAATCCGCAGCAGAAACAGGCTGTTTTCCAAATAAAAGGTCCGCTGCTGGTCCTCGCGGGCGCCGGGTCCGGTAAGACTTCGGTACTGGTGAACAGGATCGCGTATATGATAAAATACGGCAACGCATACCACTCGGAGCGAGTCCCCGCCCGCCTGTCCGAAGCGGATCTGGAACTCATGCGCAAAGCCGCGGCAGGCGCTGCCGTCACGCCTGATGAACTGGACAGGCTCTGCAGCATCATGAGGGACAATCCCGTCCATCCCGCGTCGATACTGGCGATCACATTTACCAACAAGGCTGCGAGAGAGATGAAGGAAAGGCTCGAAAGCATGCTTGGAGGAGATGTGGGCAATATATGGGTCGGCACTTTCCACGCGGCATGTGTAAGGATACTCAGGAAACATATCGACAAGCTGGGATACAACAGGAATTTCGTCATATTCGATACGTCGGACCAGCAGACGCTGGTAAAGGACTGCATAAAGGAACTGAAGTTCAACGAAAGCAACTTCCCGGTAAGGGAGGTGCTCGCGAAGATAAGCAGGGCAAAGGACGAGTTGAGGGAGCCGCCGGACTTTGCCAGGGATGCGGGTTCCGATTATCGGCTGAGCAAAATCGCCGGAATATATGAGTTGTACCAGAAAAAGCTGAAAAGCAACAACGCACTGGATTTCGACGACATAATAATGCTGACCATAAAGCTGTTCGTGGATCACCAGGAAGTTATGGAGGAATACCAGTTAAAGTTCAGGTACATACTGGTGGATGAGTACCAGGACACTAATTATGCCCAGTATATGCTTGTAAGCCTGCTTTCAAGGCACTACAGGAACCTCTGCGTGGTGGGCGATGACGACCAGTCCATTTACAGCTTCAGGGGCGCGGACATCCGCAACATACTGGAGTTCGAAAAGGACTTCAGCGACGCGAAAGTCATCAAGCTGGAACAAAATTACCGTTCCACCGGGACGATACTCGATGCTGCCAACAATGTGATAAAAAAGAATCATGGAAGAAAGAGCAAAGAACTCTGGACCACCAATGAAAAGGGCGAAAGCATCCAATATTATGAGGCTGACGACGAGAAGGAAGAGGCTTCTTTCATTACCCGTGAGATAAAGAGACTCGTGAAGGCAGAGAACCGTAAATACAGCGACTTTGCGCTGCTGTACAGGGTAAATGCCCAGTCCCGTGCGCTTGAGGAGGCGTTCATGAGAGAAGGCATACCCTACCGGGTATTCGGCGGGCTCAGGTTTTACGACAGGAAGGAAATCAAGGACATCATCGCGTACCTGCGGCTGATACAGAACCCATCGGATGATGTTGCGCTTAAAAGGATCATAAACGTACCCAGGAGGGGGATCGGGAATACCACTCTGAGCGCCGTGGAGGAGTTGGCGGCTGAAAGGAATTGCAGCATTTTTGCCATAGTCCGGTCAGCGACGGAGATACCGGAACTCAAACGTGCAGCGGAAAAGCTTGTGGGATTCGCGGGCATGATCGCCGGTTTCAGGGCGCTGTCTGAAAGCATGAGCGTGCCGGAGCTCATCGAAAATGTGATAACCAAATCCAGGATACTTGATGAACTGGAATCGGAGAACACCGAAGAAGCCCGGACCCGCATAGAGAACATAAAGGAACTGATGTCAGGAGCCATCGATTTCGAAGCCCGGAGCGAGGAAAAAGGGCTCGACGCTTACCTTGCCAATGTTTCACTGGTGATGGACATAGACAATATGGAAGAGGACAAGGACAATGTTGCCCTGATGACGCTGCACAGCGCCAAAGGGCTGGAGTTCCCTGTCGTATTCATACCCGGGTTCGAAGAAAACGTTTTCCCCGGCACGCGGTCCATGGAAAGCGACACCGGCCTGGAGGAGGAGAGAAGGCTCTGCTATGTCGGCATAACCCGTGCCATGGAAAAGCTCTGCTTCACCAGCGCCCATATGAGGAAGCTTTTCGGCAGCACCTCATACAACAGGTGCTCCAGGTTCATGGAGGAAATCCCGGATGAACTTATAACGGTCAGTAAAAGCAGGAGGAGGGAGGCAGGCGGCTTTACGGACCGCCGCAGCTTTACCTGGGATCCGGCTTATGGTTCCGGTTTTAGTGGTACAGACGCTTTTGTCGGTACGGGCGGCTCCGGTTTCGCCGGCAAAGGCTTTCCCGGCGGCACAGGCAGTTTCAGGCCGGTCTTCGGCGTGCAGGGAGCCGTTACACATGCAGGGAAAGGCAAGGCTGCTGCTACGGACTATAAGGAAGGCGAACGGGTAGTCCACAAGAAGTTCGGAGTCGGCAGGATCTCTGCTGTCATAATGGACAAGGGCGACCAGGTGCTTGAAATAGAATTCAAAAATCATGGGATGAAACGGCTGATGGCTGAATTTGCTAACCTGGTCAAGCTTTGATCGACTGGCATGCCTTCAGACTTATTTAAACGGAGGTGCTGCTTTCGGATTTTTTGCCGGAATGTCGAATGCCCGGCTATTCATACAACCGGCAATTTGTTTAAACCAGCTATTTGTTAAAACCAGCAATTTATTAAAACCGGTATATCGTACAGGCGATCTGCAGATAATACATTGTACATCATGTACAGGACCTTTTGGTCCTGTATTTTATCCGGAGGTATAGCATGGATAGTTATGATTACAGTGAAGACAGCCTTGCAGCCATAGCAAGGTCCTGCAGAAACCTGAGCTACAGGCATCCCTCAGGCAGCCTGAACCATCCTGAAAGCGTATCATGCAGCGACTGTATCCACTGGAACGGAAGCGGATGCTCAAGGGATCACCTTGACAGGATCGCATCCGAACTGCATCTCGACTGACC
>JAAZKL010000138.1 GCA_012799845.1 Clostridiaceae bacterium | reverse complement strand
TCGATATCGAAGCCAAGCACTTTGTACCCGATATCACCTTCGCCCAGGTACGGAAGATGGTCTGAGAAATACACGAATACCACCGGCTCCTCCATTTCCATTATCGTGTCAGCAAGCCACCCGATGGCCTTGTCGCACCGCATCAGCCCGTACATATAATTATTGAGCATATTGTATGTGGACTCGTCCATCTTTTCGGTCTTTTTAAGTATCTGCGGATATCCCATATCATTTTTTGAATACGGTCCATGGTTGTCGATGTTGACAACGAACTGGAAGAAAGGCCTGTCAGGTTCCCTGGCAAGCTGCTCCCTGAATTTTTCGATGGTGAACTCCGCAGTATCAGGATCCGATACATACCCGAAGTTTATCTCTGCGCTCTCCAGATCCATGTCCTTCTTGAAATATATGCTGTCAAAGCCGAAAAATTTATATACGTTCACCCTGTTGTAAAACCACGATTCGCCCGGGTGGAACGCCATTGTGGCGTACCCCTGCTTCTCCAGCGCTCTTGCCAGAGAAAACGTGTCATGCCTGATATAGTATGAATATGGGCTGGAAAGTTCAGGCATCACGGGCATCGAGTGGCCTGTAAGGAATGAAAATTCGGTATTTGCCGTGCCTCCTCCGAAAACGCTGGTCACTATCCTTCCGTGATACGCTTTTTCCCTGATCCTGTTGAAATTTAAAAGCGGGTCGTACCCTTCATTGAACTCGATTCCCGGTATCCTGTCGATATCATAGAAAGCTTCACCCATGACCGCTATGATATGGGGCTTTTTACCGCCGCTGACCGGCCAGCCGGGCTCGCTGTACTTCGACAGTTCCTGCACCGCCAGATCCTTGTCATAGTCCTCCGGCTTGATGGACCGGTATGCCCCGGTGCGTACCATGAAAGAATACATGAAGCCCCTGGATCTGAAAAGGTTGACCCTCGAGTATATGGATCCCCTTACCTCAAAACTGTCATACAGTTTCGACTTTTTATAGATGCCGACATATGCCAGCGCGAACAACGCGATGACAGCAACGGCGCCGGCTATTCTCACATGCCATTTCAGCCTGTCGGACCTTACGAATATGAACAGCAGCACGCTGAAAACTATCCAGAAAACCAGGCTCGCTATCGTCAGCCTGTCAAATGGCAGCTCCGAAATCCTGACTACCGCGGCCGCTTCCGTACCCAGCAGGATATCCGCCGGCGTGAAGGGCTCCTCCCTCAGTTCCATCATGAATCGGTTGACAATGTGAGCAATTATGTACACCCCGCCGCCGAATCCAAACGCCGCCCAATGCCGGGAGCTTATGTGATATATCAGTAACATCAGAAGAGTCAGCGGCAGCATATTGAATAGGAACAGCAGCGGTGAATAGACATATCTCAGGATATTCTGCATGTCCACCACGTCCGACAACATTATGCCCAGAACCGACAAACCGAATGACATGGCAACAACCACAAGCAGATTTATATAGTAATTCTTGATAACGATCCTGTGTCTTTCCCTGTAAACCAGTTTTTTTCCGGTCACGAGCCTATAACCTCCCGGTCTGTGTATTCTACTATTTTTATCATGTGCATATGAAGCTATACCATTGTACCCGGTGCCATACCGCCGCGTCCGATGATGGACCGCTGCATCCCCTTTTGAAATTATAACACATCATTCAGCGAAAATTTTCGTTCGAGTAGAAATTCATTACTTTCTTTTTAAAACGAAACCGTTTGCACAAATATATCAGTTATGTGTACATTATTCGATGATGGAACAGATACATTCCTTTGATGAGGTTACATAATTCGTTATATCAAAGTATTATTTAAACCGGGATTGTGAGCATTTAAAAATCTGATACACATAACCGCAATATTTGTCCATCGGAAATTATACCTGCGGTTTTTCACAAATCAGTGCCATATAAAAAGCTCCCACCATCCGAGGAAGTGGAAGCTTATGCTCTGTAATACCTATACCTGTTTCAATCAACCGGCTTATTCAGTCTTGCAGCGAGAATACCGCCCGCCGCCAGTGCGGCAGGCCACAGTAAGAGCCAGTATAAAGCAGCTATACCGCGGTTGACGTATCCTGACCTGTCATAATAGATCAATGACCACACCAGATCAACAAGAAACTCAACTGTCAGAAAGCAGAACACCAGGTTTTTAATACCGTTCTTTGTCCTGTTCCTTCTGAAGGAAATGAGAATGGCAAAATACAGAAGCGCGCAGACTAACCAGCCGATCAGCCACACTTCTCCATTATAAACGAACGCTTTTGATATTATAGCCGTAATCATGCGCCCTTACCCCCTCATCCGCTAAAGTGTATTAATACAGGACATTATTTGCCCCATTTCTTCATATACTTTCCTTACCCTGTCCTCCGGATTGCCGTGCAGATATTCATGCCAATACATGAATGATGTGATCAACGTACCAGCGGACATATGGCAATAAACAGCATTGCTGTCTATTCTTTTACCAAATATATCATATACTGCTTCAGCATAAAAATCTATAACAGTTTGTTCACTAAGCATTACCATTACCCCCTGCTTGTATGGTATCTCTTACTGATGCTGCATTATTACCTACAGCTCCAACAGTATTAACTCACCCTGTTAAAGTACTACCCCACGCTGTTACAGTCCATCCAAACTGTCCCTTGACATGCATCTGTTTTCATATTACTATAAATGGAACAACAAAAAACAGGAAAATCAGCGATGAAGAGAAGAGTAAGTCATTGACAGCCATTACAGAGAGCTCCGCGGCGAACCGCCAGGCTGAGAAGGAGCATGGCAAAGATGACCGAAGATGGCCTTGGAGCTGTTCGCGGTGAACCGGCTTTTAAGCCTCTGAGCCGTCGACGGGTGCGCCCGCTATTGCGCCGGGGAATGGCATACGGTTGCCTGAAAGGCTCGTATAAGTTCCTGCTGAGGCCGAAGCTGTGAAGCGTCGGTGAACCGGGGTGGTAACACGAAGCGTTATGCTCTCGTCCCCAGGATTACGTCCTGGGGGCGGGGGCTTTTTTATTTTGCATTAAATAAGAAACGCATACCATTTCAGGGAAAGCAAAACCAACATATTCAGGGGAACAGAACGAACTATTCAGGGAACAAAATGAACTATTCAGGGGAACAAAGCAAACATATTCCGGAGAGCAAAACGAGCATATCAGGTGCCGGGTGCTGAAGCCGCTTATGTGAGCAGATCGAAATGAAACTGAAAAATAGGGCTCTAAAAAATCAGAAAGGAAGTGGATCATATGAACATCCTGATAGGAAACGCATGGCCATATGCCAACGGCTCGCTGCATATCGGCCATATAGCCTGCCTGCTGCCCGGTGATATACTGGCGAGGTACCACAGGGCAAAGGGCGATACGGTAATGTTCGTATCCGGCAGCGACTGCCACGGCACGCCTGTCTCGATAAGAGCCAGGCAGGAGAACAAAACACCGCAGCAGATCAGCGACGGGTACCACGAGGAATTTACGCAATGCTTCAGGCAGTTGGGGTTTTCCTACGACATCTATTCGAAAACGTCAAGCCCGGAGCATAAGGAGTTCGTGAAGGAGTACCACAGAAAGCTGTACGAAGGCGGCTATGTCTATGAAAACACCACTCAGCAGACATATTGCGAGACTTGCGGACAGTTCCTGCCGGACCGTTTTGTCCGGGGCATCTGTCCCAATTGCGGCGAAAAAGCACGGGGCGACCAGTGCGAGGCCTGCGGAAGCGTACTTGAACCGGAAAGCCTGCTGGAGCCCGAATGCACGGTGTGCGGCAGCACTCCCGAGCTCAGGCCGACTGCACATCTCTACCTGGCGCTTACCAAAATGAAGGCCGAGCTCGAAAGTTACGTAGAAAGCCATAAACACTGGCGGAAAAATGCTTATGAAATGTCAAAACGGTATGTCAATGAAGGGCTGAAGGACAGAAGCCTGACCAGGGATCTCGACTGGGGCATCGAAGTTCCGAAGGACGGTTATGAGAACAAGAAAATATACATCTGGGCCGAGAATGTACTGGGTTATGTTTCCATGTGCTACACCCTGTGCCGGCGTAAAGGGCTGGACTTCTTCGATTTCTGGAACACCAGCAGGCAGTACTACGCACACGGCAAGGACAATATACCGTTCCATACGATCGTACTGCCCTCGCTTCTTCTTGGCCGTACAGACTGCAGCCTGAAGCTTCCGGATGTGATCATATCCAGCGAGTACCTGACGCTCGAAGGAAAAAAGATCTCCACAAGCAACAACTGGGCTGTCTGGATAAAGGATATACTGGAACGCTACGATCCTGATTCCGTCAGGTATTTCCTCATTGCCAACGGCCCGGAGCAGAGAGACACGGACTTCACATGGGCAGAATTCATCAACAGCCATAACGGTGAACTGCTGGGAGCATACGGCAACCTGGTGAACCGGAGCCTGAAATTCATAGAAAAGTTCTTTGACGGGGCAGTTCCCGGCCTGCCTGACAGGATAGTTCCAGGCATTTCTGGCAAAACAGTCCCCGACCGGTCTGGTAGAACAATCTCTGACCGGCCTGTCGAGGCCGTCTCCGATCCGGAACAGCCCGCAGTCGAAAAGGCAGCAGACGCTGACGGTCCTTCTGCGGCGATGCTGAAAGAACTGTACTCGCTTTACCCGTCAGTTGGTGCGCTGATCGAACAGGGGTGTCTCAAGGCTGCACTGGAGACTATCTTCGCATATATCCGCAAGTCCAACAAGTACTTCGATGAACAGCAGCCGTGGATCACAGTTAAAAGCAACGTGCAGAAATGCAAGGAAACAATGAATACCTGCGTGCAAATCATAGCCAATCTCGCAGTGTTGCTGGAACCTTTCCTGCCCTTCTCTTCCGGAAAAGTAAAAAGTATGCTTTCAATGGCCGGCGCCGGGTGGGGTCCGGTCAGCATACCGGCAAGACGGAAGCTTGGGCAGGTGGTCATCCTGTTTGAGAGGATCGGCAGGGAAGTTATAGATGAAGAACTTGGCAAGCTTCGGTCATAGAAGAAGATCTTGGCAGGCTCAATCATAGACAGAGAGCTTGGCAGGCTTCAGTCCTAGACGGAGAGCTCGGCAGGCTTCAGTCTTAGAAGAAGAGCTTGACAGGCTCAATCATAGACAGAGAGCTTGGCAGGCTTCAGTCTTAGAAGAAGAGCTTGACAGGCTCAATCATAGATGAAAAACTCGGTAGGCTTCGGTCATAGACGGAGAGCTTGGCAGGCTTCAGTCCTAGACGGAGAGCTCGGCAGACTCCGCAAAGTGCTTGACTGCACCGGTGACAGAATATAACATATAATTAGCCAATCAGAGATGCAAAATGGAGGTCCGGTATGGTACTGATCCCTTTCCCGCAAAAACTGGAAGAATCACAGGGCACATTCCGAATTTCGGGCATGTCTTTGATACTCCTTGACACCTCATGTGATTATGCTGATTTTGAAGCCGCCCTGGCGCTTCGGGACGAGATCCTGAAAGCGGCAGGGACAAAGCCGGCAATCACAAGGGGGAAATACATTGAAAGTGAAAGCCAGGCGGCGAGGAACGCAGTGTATCCGGCCAATCTGATAGTTCTGAAGAAATCCGCGCGTTCCAGGATTTCAGGTCAGGCTGGCAAATCTGCCTTGTCCTCTGCTAAAGCATCTTCAGGCAGAGGAACCGCATCTTCTGTCCAGTTGTCCTCAGGCAGATCTGCTGCATACTCTGTTCCGGCGTTCTCGGACAGATCTGTTTCATCCTCTGCCCAGGCGTCTTCGGGCAGATCTGTTTTACCTTCTGCTCAGGCATCTTCAGCCGGATCTGATTTATCTTCTGCCCCGGTGTCTTCAGGCGCAACTGCATCGTCCCATGCCAAGGCCACAGGAGCCGGCACCGTATCGGACGGAGTGATTCAGCAGTCTTACACACTGACCGTGGACCAAAACGCCATAATTGTCACCGGCAACAGCAGCAGCGGCCTGTATTACGGCATACAGACCCTCAGGCAGCTCATCAGGAATTATGGCGCCGACATCCCGTGCCTGAGGATAGAAGACAGCCCGTTCCTGGAATACAGGGGCTTTTACCACGACATTACCCGTGGAAAGGTGCCGACGCTGGAAACCCTGAAAGAGCTGGCTGACAGGCTGTCCTTCTACAAGATAAACCAATTGCAGCTTTACATAGAGCATTCGTTTGCTTTCAGAAAACACAGCGAGATATGGATCGATTCCGATCCGCTGACGGCCGAAGAGATCCTGATACTGGACGAATACTGCAGGAGACGGTCAGTCGAGCTCGTTCCCTCGCTGTCTTCATTCGGCCACCTGTATCACGCGCTTATTTCAAAGTCCTTCAGGCATCTCAACGAGTACGATAAAATCCCTGACAGACCGTTCACCTGGACTGACCGGATGGCGCACTACACGCTCGATGCAAGCGCTCCGGAAAGCCTGGAATTCGTAAAGGAGATGACAGACGAATTCATACCGCTGTTCACATCCGATAAGTTCAATATCTGCTGTGACGAGACCTTTGATCTCGGCAGGGGAAAAAACCGCACGTTGTCCGCCGAAATAGGGGAAGGCAAGCTGTACCTCTATTTTGTCAAGGGCTTGATAGAGCATCTGAAGAGCCATAAAAAGAAGGTCATGATGTGGGGGGATATGCTGCTGAGCTACCCGGAGATAATAGGCGAGATACCAAAAAGCGTGGTGATCCTCAACTGGAATTACGCCGCGGATGCCGGCGAGGACGGTTTCCGGAAAATATCAGAAGCCGGCCTGAAGCAATATGTCTGCCCCGGCGTACAGGGCTGGAACAAGCTGCTGAACGATATCAGCACCGCGACAGACAACATAGGCAGGCTGGCCGGGTATGCCAAAACATACGGTGCGATCGGCATGCTGAACACTGACTGGGGCGATTTTGGTCATATAAACACGCTTGCCGGCTCCATTCCGGGAGCCATATACAGCGCAGGCCTCTCGTGGAACCTGGACAGGCCCGGGCAGCCAACAGACGAGGAGATATCCGCAATGGAATACGGAGACCGGTCCAGAAAGATCGTCGGCCTAATACGGGAGCTTTCCCGGCAGCCGGTGATGGACTGGTATGATGTGGTCCTGTGGTATTATGCATCGTGCGGATATGACACCGGACCATACGGGAGTGCGGAAGATATCAGGAACAGGCTGCTCGGCCTCGATGCCGAGACGGCAAAATCGGCTTTCGGCAGGATCCTGGAACTTTCAGGCGAGATCTCGTACCTGCTCGGCAACATATATGAGGACAGGAAAAGCGACATCAGGGAGATTGTCTGTGCCGCAGAAGGGCTCGCACTCTTCCAGGCGCTGCTCATTGTGATAAAGAAAGAATTCCTGGACCAGGCAGTCACCGGATCGATATTGAACTCCGACGACCTGGCGGTCAGGCTCGAATACTGGCTTTCAGACTACAAATCCGTATGGCGGGACAGGAACAGGGAAAGCGAACTCTTCAGGATAAAAGACGTGATAATGGGCATATGCAGGCTGCTGAGAGAAGTCTGAACAGCGGCATGTATCAAGGCATTGTTTTAGACAGTGTCAGGATATCTGAGACAGCTTCAGATTTGCCTGAGGCGGTGTCAGGGGCGCCTGGAGCAGTCTCAGAGTTCTCTCAGGCAGCAGCAGAGATGTCTGAATCAGTTACATCAGTTATACCAGCAACAGCAGTTACCAATTTTATATGACCACAAGTGTTACCTGGCTTTATTTTTGCGTGCATAACTCGTGCTTCTTTTATCCGCTTCAAACACATAATACCCGTCGATCTCATGTATCCGCACACCGCCGAAAATACTGATCAGCTTGTTTTTATACCAGTCCTTCCTCTTTGTCACCATATACATCCTGCCGCCGACCTTCAACCGGTTGAACCCTTTTTCTATAAACCTTTTTGCTACGGAAAAATCCGAATGGTAAGGAGGATTTGATAAAATACAGTCAAACCGTGTCTCATCAAGTGCGTCCAGGTCTTCGCTCTGCAGTATGTTAACACCTTCTACATGGTTTCTTGCTGCATTGGCCCTGGACAGCGAAACAGCTTCAGAATCGATATCGACCATGTACACCTTTGCAGGATCAGTGAACTTCGCCGCCGTGATGCCAACGACTCCATAGCCGCACCCAAGATCGAGCACTTTCCATCCGTCCGGGAAATCGACGCATGACAGCATAGCCATGGTGCCGGCATCGACCCTTCTCGGTGAAAACACATTGTCTGAAGTTTCAAATTCGAACTCCAGTCCTTTGATCACAGCATTTATTATCATGGCGACTCATCCCTGATCATTTTCTTTTCCTGCTGCCTGCGCTTCTTTTTGTCCCTGGTCTCATTCTCCTGGACCCTGGTTCCGGGATTTATGCTCCAGGTCCTTCTGATTTCCTTCATCAGGTCATACATGGTCTTCTTTTTCTTCTTCATAACAATCTCTCCGGATTTTCATTCAGCCAACTGTCTCTCCGGTCTCCTGAACCACTGGTCATATCTATGGCTTCACGCAACCGCTTCTGCGGCTCATCAAGCCAGCCTCAGCCTGCGGCGGAAGGTATCAGCTTTACATATACTTTCCTGCTCCTGGGTCCGTCAAATTCGCAGAAATAGATCCCCTGCCACGTACCAAGTTTCAGTTGCCCGTTTTCTATTATTACAGTACAGGACGAGCCGACCACCGACGCCTTCGCGTGGGCATGGGAATTGCCCTCCACATGCCTGTAATTTCCGCTTTCAGGAAATGCCCTGCGCAATATGCCAAGCAGGTCATAAACGACATCCGGGTCCGCATTCTCATTGATGGTGACTGCTGCTGTAGTATGAGGCACGAAAACCACCGCGATCCCGTCCTTGATGCCGCTCTCCCGTACGTCCTGCCTTACCAGCGAAGTGATGTTGACCATCTCATCGGATGAAGATGTTCTGACAACATGCTCAAACATAACCACTACCCTTTCTGGATCATCCCGTTATTATCGCAATATCGCCGATGCATATAACAATACCATAAACATACCGGATCAATGCATACAGTACATATCATTTTACCACATTACGCCGGTCTTTTGGCAATCTTCGGCCAATAACGCAAATGAGTCACATGCTAAAAATTGACAAATGTCAATGAAGATAATATAATTTTTGATATAAGTTTTTCTTCCACCAGACTTTTGTTGACATGGATAACAATCACCGGGAGGTAGTAAAATGAT
>JAAZKL010000137.1 GCA_012799845.1 Clostridiaceae bacterium | reverse complement strand
CAATTTCCTCCAATCCGTCTGGACACACCTATATCTTCTATGCATTCAACAACAGCTCTTGCTGCCAGTCTCCCGTCCTGTTCCGTAAAATATATGTCCTCGCTGACTATCTCAGCCCCCTCAGGTACCCGTTCGAGTACTTTCCTTCGGGCTTCGCCGGCCGCTTTGCTCCTGGCATCCTCTTCGCTGATATAAGCCTCCAGCGACATGATTTCGTAATAGCTTACAGTCACCCATTCAAAAGGAAAGACCAGGTCTTCTCCTAAGGTCAGCTTTTTCCTGGATTCATCATACTCATACTCGATGTATTTGTTTTTCCTCCTGATCAGATCCAGCTGCTTTGAAAACAGGACCAGCGAATGATCCCTGATCACTCTGCCTGTCCTGATCTTTTCTGTTCTGGCCAGTTCCACGGACGCCTCTTCTTCATACCATGTCCTTGCGTTGACAGTACCCATCGCGTGCACGAGCCGGTACTGTTCTTCACCGCCTTTCACAGGGACACGTCCGGATATGAGGATCTGTCCCTTTTTCACAGTATCTCCTTCCGCAACTTCCTCGATACCATCTTTTGCGATCACCTGCCTGACGATTCCGTCCTTTTGCGCGATTATGTCGCATGGTATGTGCCTCGGCACTATCTCAGGGATGTCCTCTCTCTCCCTGATCCGGACTCTTGCCTTCGTCCCCTTTATTTCTATACTGATCCAGGACAGTCTGCCGATCTCCAGCATCATCCTGTTGACCGCGCTCCGGGTATCGATACTGTACTTCAGCGCGCCAGTCTTTATCCCGTTTTCGGCCAGCGCATTTTCTATAAAAGCGTTATCCAGTTTTTCATTGCCTGTGATTTCGATACTCCAAATGAAAGATGTCAGCAGATTAAGCAATACAAAAAATAAAACAGCTCCTGCAAAAAATGCCTTCCGTCTGCGATATTTGCTGAATACAAACGGCAGGCCCCTTTTCTTCAGCAGCCTCACCCTGCATCCTGTCTTCCTGGCAACAGGTCTGATGAGCCTGAAACCGTTGATGCTCATCCTCGCAGTGATCCGTCGTTCCCTCTGGATCCTGACATCCCAAAGAAGTATCCGGCGTCTTGCACAGATGTTTATGAACTTCTCTGTAAAAAAACCTTCGACTATAATAATAACATATCCGCGCAGATAATTCCACAATCTGAACAGCAAGAATTTCACCCCGCGTCGATAAACTCAACTGAACGGACCGTTCCTGACACGACGATATCATCCTGGGAAATTTCTCTTATAACCAAATCGGAGCCGGTGATCCTGATGATCCCGGTCCCGGTATTTATCCTCATGCGGCCGTCGTCATACTCCAGGAGCGATTTATAGTTTTCGATCATCATATCGCTGCTGCCGATCATGGTCAGCCTGGGACGATCCAAAACCAAATCCTTGGGAAGTTCGAGCATTTCCGCAAATTTTTCCCTGACGCTCTTTTTGATGCTGCTGTTATTATTCCTGCCCCTTTTTGACCATTTCATTTTATCATCGTCGTTACTCTTCGCCATATGTTTCATCTCCAGCCTTCCCGGACGGCAGCAGATCACGCGGATCCCCGAAACTGTAGCCCCTTTCCGCCGCGCCCTTGATGATGCTGTCCAGGGCATTCGCGTTGTCCTTCGAAACGGCATGCAGCAATAGCACAGCGCCATTGTGAAGATTTCGCATCACGATGTCATATGCATACTGGGGCCCCCTTGTCCTGTCCCTGTACCAGTCGTCATATGCAAAGCTCCAGAACAGGCTGCAGTATCCCAGATCCCGGGCCAGCCGGAGCGTCCTTTCGCTGTATTCGCCTTTTGGCGGGCGCAGGAATTCCATACCCCTGCCGAACTTTTCCCTGAACGCCCTGTCAAGCCCCAGGATCTCTTCTTCCACCTGGCGGTCGTCCAGGCTCGGCAGGCTTGGGTGATGTATCGTATGGTTCCCTACCGTATGTCCTTCCTCCACCATTCTTCTGACTAGGTCCTGGTGTTCTTTCAGATAAGGTCCCGTTATGAAAAAAATAGCTTTGACTTCATGTTTTGCAAGCGTATCAAGTATCATGGGAGTGTATCCGTTTTCGTAGCCTTCGTCAAAAGTCAGGTATATGATACTTTTCCGGGTGTCGCCGATCCACACTGCCCCATATTTTTCAAGAAGCTCGGGTGCTCCCGGGTCTGCTTTGGGCGGCAGATTGTCCGGCCTTCTCGATATCCCCCATCTCAGCAGTCTGTTGTCTGCCCCTCCTTCAGCGAGGGATGCAGATCCGTCCTCACCATCCGGGAATGTACCGTCCTGATCCCCGCTGTATACGGCGGCATCGATTCCGGCGCTGTTCGTTCCCCAGTTTTCCTGTGCGTATATGACTTCATCTTGCGCCCCTTCCTCGGACAGCCTCCCGCTTATCTCGAGCTCTAGGTCCAGGTCGCTGAACCGGCTGGCATATACACCCCCAAGATCGCTCAGTTCAGGGTTGTATGCCGTCGGTCCCGAACAGCCGGGAAAACACACGGTCATGCATAAAGCCAGCGCCGCAGCAGCTTTGGTACGATATAGTTTCATGCTCCTGGTACGAAAAGCCATGATTTGACCTCCGGAAAATAAGACAAAAAAGCCCGGGCT
>JAAZKL010000016.1 GCA_012799845.1 Clostridiaceae bacterium | reverse complement strand
TCCATCAGCCCCATCAGTTCCATCAGCCCCATCAGCCTCATTAGGTTCGCCTTATCAGCTCATCAGGTTCAACCGACAATATGTACCATTTTTTCGTTTATGGGCATTTTTTATCTCGCTGTCAAAATTATCAGTAAAATCTGTACCATTTTTTCGTTTCTGTGCGCTCGGATATTGATTCTCTGTTTTACATGAAGTGGTAAGCTAAAAGTAGACACCGACCCTATTTTGCAGACACATGAAAGTGCCAGGCGGTTTTTGTGTAATGGACCACCCGGCACTCATTATACGAACATTTATATGATTCTATACTACAATCAGCTAAGCTAGCCGCTCTCTCAGTTACAATCAAGCAGGTGCGCTGATCTCTGCTGCAGCCATCCAAAACCGCCGCTTTCCACAGCCACAACCAACCGGGTGCGCTGATCTCTGCTGCAGCCATCCTAAACCGCCGCTTTCCACAGCCGCAACTGACCAAACCAGACAGCCGCAACTAACCGAGCCCGCCGTGCTTTACAGCCGTAACCGCCTAAGCCAGTCGCTTTACACAGCCGAAACAGCCAAACCAGCCGCTTTCTGGAGTCGTAACCAACCAGCCGTTCTCCCAGTCACAACCAACCGAGCCCGCCGCTCTCCGTGCCGTTATCGTACCAGCTCCATCGAGCTCGCCGCATCGACAAGGTCCAGGAAATTGCGCCTGTAGCCTTCCGTGTCGTCGCCAAGTGCGGCTTCAGCGCGACGTTTCGCATTGCGCAGGGAGGAATCAGCCTTATACTCCGAGTCTCTGAGTATCAGGCCGAATTCCGCAACAGCCGATGCGAACACGAAGTTTTCGGACGGATTCTCAGCAACATGCCGGTCTGTAATGGTGTGCACGATTTTCTCGCTTACGTCGGAATCGGGCTTCTTATAGCGGATCCTTACCTCCATCCACTCATCCATCCATTCCTGCCGCGTTTCGGTGGTCTGGTACTTCAGTTGCGGAAGCTCGGCAGCTTCTCCCTCGCTGTACGGAACGATTTCGTAGAAGGCAATGACATTGTGGCCGGCCCCGATTTCGCCCGCATCCTTCGTATCGTCGTCGAAGTCCTCATTGCGCAGGATCCTGTTATCGTAGCCTACAAGGCGGTATTCCTTTACCTTCGCGGGGTTGAACTCCACCTGTATTTTTACATCCTTTGCAATAGTCAGAAGAGTGGAACCCATTTCATTTACCAGCACCTTTTTGGCCTCCATAAGGCTGTCGATATAGGCGTAGTTGCCGTTGCCCTTGTCAGCCAGCGCCTCCATCTTGTTATCCTTTAAGTTTCCTTCGCCGAAGCCGAGAACGCTGAGGAAAATACCTTCCTTCCTCTTTTTCTCGATCAGCCTGGTAAGTTCGCCTTCGCTGCTCACTCCCACGTTGAAATCGCCGTCGGTGGCAAGTATGACACGATTGTTGCCGCCGCTGATAAAGTTCTCCTTTGCAACCTTGTAAGCGAGCTCGATGCCGGCGGCGCCTGCTGTTGAACCTCCTGCCTCAAGAACATCCAAAGCAGCCAATATCTTTTCCTTTTCATCACCGCGGGCTCCTTCCAGTACAACGCCGGAAGCCCCGGCATACACCACGATGGACACCCTGTCATTTTCGCCAAGCTGCTCTACTAACAGTTGGAACGAGGATTTCAGCAGAGGCAGCTTCATCGGCGAATCCATGGAACCTGACACATCCAGCAGGAACACCAGGTTGGATTTCGGCAGGTCCCTGTGCTCCACGTTTTTGCCCTGGATCGCTATCATGGCAAGATAATTGTTTTCGTTCCAGGGGCAACGCGCGACTTCCGTCGTGACCGAGAACGGTACATCGCCGTCAGGTTCGGGCAGGTCATATGAGAAATAATTGACCAGTTCCTCGATCCTGACTGCATCCTCGGGCGGCCTCAGGCCGCTGTTGAGGTAGCGCCTTACATTGCTGTACGAAGCTGTGTCGACATCGATGGAAAACGTGGACAGCGGCGACATGCTGACATTCATCGGACGGTTCTCTTCAAAGAATTTGTACTCTTCGGTGTTGAACTGAACTCTGTTCTGCGGTTCCGTAAAAAACACGCTGTCAGGCTGATCCGGGATCATGCCCTCGGCTGCTGCGATCAGCATGGCGCCATCATCCATGGGAAGTACGCTGGAAGCCTGCACATCAGCCGTTGTCGCCCCGGGTTTCATGGCCGGCGTATTTGCCTGGCTCCCGGGTCTGCTGTAGGACCGGGACATGTCTGGATAGCTGGCGGCAGGCGCCGTTGCCGCGGTCGAGCCCGCCTGCTTTGAACCGCATGCAGCCATCGTCAGTGCCATGGCTGCACATAACAGTGTTGCCAGTAAAGCCTTACCTCTCTTTTTCATTTTTGTTTCCTCCTTTTTCTTTGTATATATCTCTCTATCTATTAGATTAGATTGGAGAAACAGCATGAAAGTTCCAGTATATGTCTGGGCTGATATCAAGCCTGGGATCATCCGGATGGACACAGTGTATGAACATACCGGACCGTCACATCGTCCGAACATATCCGGGCTGACGTTCCTGACATATCCGGGCTGACATTCAGCATGAACATATACCTCGACGCAAGTGCCTGTATATGGTAGAATAGTATGCAGTAATTACAGAGGACAAAGAAGTATTGAAACTGTCGACAGAAACGCAGCTATTACAACTGACGACAGGGACATCACTATTACAGAGGATAAGAACATCCCAGGGCAGGTCGGTGAATATGCTCAAGGTCTTGCATTTATTGAATTACCTCGGCGTCGGAGGATCGGAAAGATATATTCAGTCGCTGGCAAAAAAACTCCACGGCAAATCATGCGAGTTCTATATCGCATATTCTGAGGACGGGCTCGGGAAAAGCACGTTTGAGGAACTGGGGATCAAAATGATCCCGCTGAAAATGCGCAGCCCCTTTGACATGAAAGCGGCCCTGCAATTGAAAAAGCTCTGCGGGCAGCTCTCGATCGACGTCATCCACACCCATTTCCTCAGGGAGAACTACATCAGCGTATTGTCCAGGTTGGCCGGCAACAGGGCGGGCATAATAAACACGAGGCATATGCTCTTTGATAATTCCAGGCGGGTCGTGCTGTTCAACAGGTTCTTCACCAGGTTCAACAGCCGCATCATAGCCGTGAGCCAGCATGTAAGGGACAAGCTTGTCAAAGAAGGAATAGACGAAACCAGGATATCGATGATATATAACGGCATCGATCCGTCAGAATTTGGGTGCTCCCTTTCGTCCTTCAGAAAGGACATGGGGCTTACCGAGGAAGATATGCTCATTACTTCCGTTTCAAGGTTTTCCCCGGAAAAAGGCCATGATTTCATCATCGATGTTATAGAATATATGAAGGAAAACAGGAGCGCACTGGGGCTTACGGGCAAGAAGTATAAATTCGTCCTCGCGGGCAGCGGTCCGCTTCATGAGGCTGTCGTCAGCAGGGCAAAATTTGGCGGGCTGCTGGATGACATTGTTTTCCCGGGTTACGTGGACAGTATCGTAGAGTTGCTCAAGGATTCCGATATATTTATAGCTCATTCGCAGAATGAGGCACTGGGAATAGCCATCCTGGAAGCAATGGCGGCGGGGCTGCCGGTCATAACGACTGACAGCGGCGGCGCTGCCGAGATCGTTAATGAAAGCGAGCAAAGCGGCATTCTTGCAAAGTACGGAGATGTGCAGGGATATGCTAAAGCTCTTGCCTCGCTGATCAACGACGTCCAACTCAGGAGGCGGTACGAGGATAACGGGCTGAAGCTGGTCCGGGAGCGGTTCAATATCGATAATACCGCTGCCGAAACATATAAACTTTATGAACTGAGCAGGAGAGGATCAAAGGATGATCGATAAAAACGGAAAGCTGTTCGGCAAAATAAATATCATAGACCTTACTTTCCTCGTGATACTGTTGGCCGCAGCTTTGTTCGTCCTGTACAGGGCGGGGGTGTTTTCGCCGGAAAAGGCGGCCGCTTCAGAGGACAGGATGCGGCTGATCATGTTCCAGGAGGAAGTCAACGAATTCACGGCATCGAACACCAAGCCCGGCGATCCTGTTACAGAGTCCTTCCAGAACATCAGCTTCGGCAAGCTGGTCAGTATAGAGACCGGCGATTCGATCAACTGGGGAGCCGATCAGGAAGGCAAGCAGGTGAAGACGAAAAAGGAAGGATTCGTTTCGGCCAGGCTCGTAATGGAAACGCCGGGGAAGGTCAGTTCTTCCGGGCTGACAATAGGGGGTTCGAAATACTATGTGGGCCAGGTGTTGGTTATCAGGGTCGGGAAAGCAACTTATTACGCAAGAATAGAAAGCGCGGAGCAAATTAACTGATAGGGTGGGATGGATACGATGTTCAGGAAAAGATCCTTTTGGATAGTGGTTGCGGTTATTGCGATAGTGGCGGTCGGCATCGTCGGTATGTCCGGCAAATTCGCAAAGGCTAAGGTGGGCGCGCCCGCAGTAGTCAAAGAGAAGATAAAGATCACGTTTTATATGGAAAATACACCTGACTGCACGATAGATGCAATAAAGATCGGCGACCCGGTAAGGGAACAGATCCAGAATTCCAGCTTCGGCAAGGTTACGGCTGTTGAACGCGGCGAATCCATCTTCTGGGCGAACAAGGACTCGGGCGAGTTCGTGGCTTCGCCGAGGGAGGGTTACTCGTCGCTGACACTGACGACGGAAGCCCTTGGCACCTTCAATGACAATGGCGTTTCCATAGACAAATCAGTATATTATGTGGGGCAGACAATTTCGCTCTACGCGGGCAACAGCTACCTCAAGGACGGAAGGATCTCGAGCATAGAGAAGGCTGTTGACTGAGCCGCTGATCAAGCCGCTGATCGAGTACCTTGTTCAGCAAACTGCTGATCAGGCCGCTGATCGGGTACCTTTGCTTCAGGACTGTCGATCAGGCCGCCATACTGATTATATTGCCGATTAAGGATGGTCATGATGAAGGATTTCGTTAAGAATACAATTGAAAGCAGCGTCGTCCTCTCGTATTTCAGGGGTCCCGACAAATCCCGGCAAAGCTGGGCTGAAAGCTCCGTGCTCCGCATCATCCATCTCATCGTCAATTTCCCGGGCAAACTGCTTAAAGCCGCCTACGGCAAATGGGAAAACGTGTTTGAGCACAGCCTGGTCTTCAGGCTGCTGAAGTACCTGGCCGACAAAATGCATATGGTCATCGGGCTTATGCTGATCATAGTTATGATCGTCCCGTACCACATCTGGCGCAACGAGTACAGTGTCCTGCTGGCGGCAGGACTTGCCGTACTTCTCCTGATCAGGCTCATGGCTCACAGGGAGAGCGTCATCGAAACGCCCTCCATCGACTACTCGATACTGCTGTTTTTCGCAAGTATCGCGGTTGCTGCCGCAACATCCCTCTTCCCGATGGAGAGCCTGAAATACCTGGTCCACTATATCGTAGCATTCATCTTCCTCGTGGTGATCGTCAGCACCATCGATACGGCCGACAAGCTGAACCTGCTCGTGAAGCTCATCGCCTTCGGCACTTTCCTGACCGCGCTTTACGGCATATATCAATGGAAGGTCATCGGCGTGCCTGTCGACCCGTCGACCACCGATCTGACACTGAATCCCGAACTGGGCGGCAGGGTCTATTCCACCATGGGCAACGCGAACGTCTACGGTGAAATGCTGGTTCTCACGATACCATTTTTCGGCGCGATAATACTCAATGAAAAATCACTGCTTAAAAAGGCGGCATGGCTGGTGATGCTGGCGCCAGTGATCCTCATACTGTTCAAGACGGGTTCAAGGGGGGCATGGGTAGCCCTGGCAGGCGCCGCTATGGTGTTCGTCTTTTTCCGGAACATAAAATTTATACCGGTGATAATCGTTCTCGGGCTCATTGTCATGCAGTTGCTGCCCGCCCCGATATATAACAGGATACTGACCATTTTCAGCGGAGATAAATCCACGGATTACAGGGGCAAGATATTCTCTTCGGCCATATCGATGCTCAAGGATTACTGGCTGACGGGCGTCGGGCTCGGTCCCGGCATCGTTACCACGATCTTTGAAAGGTACAAGACCTTCGGCCTCACAAAAGCCGCCCATACCCATATATTGTACCTGCAGCTTTGGCTGGAGGCGGGTTTGGCTGCTATCCTGACCTTTCTGCTGATGATATTCAGGATGGTACGCGATACATTCTCAGCGATGCTGAATAAAAAGGATCCCGCCATAAACAATGTAATGTACGCCTCGCTGGCCGGCATCGCAGGCCTCCTGGCAATGGGCCTCGCGGACCACGTATGGTTCTTTGTCCGGATAATGTTCCTTTTCTGGATCAACATCGCCATAATACTTTCAGCCGTAAAGATAACGGGGAAAAAGCAGCCGGAATGACAGGCGGGCAACAGTCGGCATAATCAATAAGACAATTTACACAGTATGTAAAATGACAGCCGTCACGAAGTGACCGCCGTCATGGCAGGAATAAAAACAGCCGGTATATGAGGGGGAAGCATATACCGGCTTATCTGACGTTGTGCAGCATTATTGCTGTGCAGTTGCAGTTTTCACTTCTTACGATTTATTCATTATGAGATGTAATGGATGAATATCAGGTCAGTTGGCAGATCAAATGGTTGCTGGCATCAGCCGCTGCAGACCGATAACAACCAATCGCTTGCTGCTGTTGGTTGCTGTCAACCGGTTCTCGTCCGTCAATTGATGTCGATCCTGTGGGACTTCGGCTTTGCTTCCTCAGTCTTGGGCAGCTTGATGGTGAGCACGCCGTTCTCGTATTTTGCAGTTACGTTGTCTTCTTTGACTCCGTCGACCCTGAAGCTCCTGCAGTACGAACCGTACCTTCTTTCCTTGCGGATGTAGTTATCCCTCTCCTCGTCGATCTGCTCATTGTGTTCCACACCGAGTGTCAGGACTCCATCCGCCAGTTCGAGCCTGATGTCTTCCTTCCTCACACCGGGCAGGTCCGCCTCGATGATGTACTCTTTGTCGGTCTCCCTGATATCGGCCCTGATCGGGTTCACTGCAGTGAAGAATCCTGCAAACGAGTCATTGAAGAAGTTGTCAAAGAAGCTGTCCAGGCCGAAGAAATCCTTTCTTGACGATACGCTGTTTCTCCTGTTGAACGGTACCAATCCGAACATATAACCACCTCCGAAAAGTTCTTAAAATTTCATTAAGTTACTGAAGTTTTGTGTCTTAAATAATCTTCTCTGCAAATCACTTATACGCTTCATCTTTAGTTCGGTATACTTTGTCCTTGACTATCTTTGACCTTCGTTACGATTTCATTTTAACTCATACATACATAAAACGCAAATTTGATTTTGACTTTCTTTGACCTTTTTATCCGGAAGGGGCCGTATATTTAGAAATATCTGCCGATATCTCACCCGTTCTTCAATTTTTACAGTTTTTCGTTTTCACACCAAGTCCGGAAATACTCATCAATTCCCTGACATCAAGAACTCCCGCGATCATCATCAGTATTCCCGCAAACATCACATTTGCAGCCACAGCGAGTAGGATAGTGACTGCGGCGTCAAAATGGAGCATCTCGAAAAAGTGATATATGTACCTGCCGGCGGCAATCATGAGTACGCCTGCAAGGCCGGGTTTTACAAGCCATTCCCTCAGATCGATGACAAGGCCGGTCATTTTGTTTATTTCTATCAGATCCAGGCATTCCGTAAGCACAAGGCTTACAGTCATCCCAATGATGTATGCCCTGATCCCGAATACGGGCATGAGGATGCAAATGACAGCTATCCTGAGTATGGAGCCCGTCACCGTATTCCTCAGCAGAATGCCCTGCTTCCCCAGTCCGTTGAGCACCCCGGTCAGCGTTTGCTGCAGGTATATGAAAATGCAACTGAATGACAGCATGAATAGCAGATCGCCTATTTTCTCCTGCCTGTAGACCAGTGAGCCGATCTCCTCCGAAAAACATATGAACAGTGACGTAAAGATGATGCCGAGAATGAATGTCACCTGTATCGACTTCGATATCTGGCGGTTAAGCGCCCTGTACCTCTTGAGGGCGGCGGACTCGGACAGCGCAGGAACAAGCGTTGTGGCGATGGAATTTGTGACGATGGACGGGAACATCACCAGCGGCAGCGCCATGCCTGTAAGCCGCCCGAAAATTTCCATGCTGCTTTTTTCATCCATGCCGCCGTAAGCGAGCATCACCGGTATCAGGATATACTCGGCCGCTGCCAGTGAAGATATGATCATCCTGTTGGCTGAAACGGGAACCGCGACCCTCAGCAGCGCCTTCACTATAGCCATACGGGAGAGCGGCTTCCGTCCGGAGGACGTTTTGGGGGACGTTTCTCCACTTTTTGAAAGAACGGTCCGGCCGTTGATTTCAGCGGCCTGGAGCCGCCTACCGACACCTGAAGAAAAGAACCGTTTTTCTGTATGAGGTCGTTTCCCTGTTCGAAGCTGTTCACTTTTATCTGCCCTATCCGCCGAACTAAAGAACCGTCCACTTACACCAGGCTGTTCACTTTTTCCTGCCCTATCTGCCGAACTGGAGAACCGTCCCCTTACACCAGGCTGTCCTCTTTCCCCTGCTCTTGCTGCTGAACCGGAGAACCGTCCCCTTACACCAGGCTGGTCCCTTTCCCCTGCTCCCGCCGCTGAACTGAAGAACCGTCCCCCTGATCTGGAGAACCGTCCCCCTGCCCTGCTTCCCCTTGCCTGGAAGAATCCCAGCAGGATCAGCATGTTGAGGATCTCGCCCGCGGCAGCGGCAAAAACCGCTGCGGTGCAGGCATATCCGGTACCTCTCTGCATTATCGCTCCGGCGGCAAGCAACAGGATGAGGAATTTTACAGCCTGTTCGGCTATCTGTGAAATCGCGGTGGGTACGACCTGCTGCATTCCATAGAAATACCCCTTCAGGGCCGACGCGGCCACGACTCCGGGCAGGCAGGGCACCAGGATCAGCAGCGCGCCGAGCGTCCTTTCATCGCCCAATACTTTCGAGGCGAATGCGCCTGCATTCAGAGAAATCACGGCAGAAACCAGCAACCCCGCACTGGCCGCGAGGACGATGGCGCATACAGTCACCCTCCCGGGATTGGCCATATCAGACCGGGCATTCTGTTCCGCAACGATTTTTGATACCGCTATACTGATGCCGGAGGTTATTGTCAGCACAACCGCGGTATATACAGGTATGACAAGCTCATAAAGACCCATTCCCTCCGCGCCGACCAGATTGGACAGGTATACCCGGTACACGAAGCCAAGCATCCGGACCGCCAGCCCGGCGGCCGTCAGAATAACGGCGCCGCTCACGAATGATTTTCTCACGACCTCACCCCGCAAATTTTCCCAGTTTCATTCTTATTATTTTGTTAACTTTTATATGCGTAAAATACTTTATTTCTTCTCAAAATATGGTATGATAATGGGTAGCGCATAAACAGATGTATAGATGTATTTGGGGGAAAAATGTCAAATATCAGAAAGGCAGCAATTTATACGGCTTTTTTTGTTGCAGCGGCGGCAGCTATAGTTTTCAGCATGCTATTCGTGCTGAATCTCAACAGTGAATATGCAGCCATAATATCATCATCCTTTGATGACAGGACTTATAAGCTGAGCGGCTGGCAGTTCCGCTGGGGCGATTCGCCGGTCGGCGCCGACGGACGATTCCTGTGGCTGGACAAGGATTACGAGAACAGCGAATGGACAGATTTCGAGTTCCCGGGAAGGCCGCATAACAGCGAAAATTACCGCTCGATATGGATAAAGATTGTCCTCCCTGACATCGATATCAAACATGCATCCTTCAGGTTCAGAGCCCCGCAGAATACGGTGGAAGTGTACCTGGAAGACCAGCTGATCTACAGCTACGGTACCCATGACACTTCAGAAAGAGTGAGGACGCCGGGAAGGACCTGGCACTTTGCGGACCTGCCGGACGGCTTCGGGGGCAAAACCATGTATGTGAGGATGAGTTCCCCATTCCCGCATCTGGCAGGATACCTGTTATATGTCGCCATTGGCCACAGGGGAGCCCACTACCTGGAAATACTGAACATGAATATGTCGCCGCTGCTGATCGGCAGCCTGTCCGTATTTCTGGGCTTAGCAATAATAATGATACAGATCCTTTCCCTGTTCAAAAGGAACAGTGACATATACCTGGGTCTTGGCTCTGTTTTCATCGGCGGATGGCTGCTCTCGGAATGCAACCTGTTCCAGCTCATTGCGGCAGCTCCCGTCACCATGACCTATTCAGCCAACTTCTTCATATTCCTGGCACCATTGTGGCTGCTGATATATGTAGAACGCAATTTTATAACGAAGAACTCCGTCTTTTCAAAACTCATGAGGATAATGGCGCTGGTACATGCGGTGTTCACCGTGGTAGCGTTTGCCCTTGATTTCGCGGGCATCATATCCGTTCTTGATTCCGTCAGGGGGTTCCATATTTTGCTTGCCGTATCGATAGTGGTTTCCGTATGCGGAACCATCAAATCGATAATCGACGGAGAAAAAAGCGCCCGTGTACTTCTGGTCGGCATACTCGCCCTCGGGCTCTCCGGATTGTCCGATACATTTACATTTTTCTACGATACATCCCAGCAACAGCAGATCAACATCGTTTCCCAGGCAGGCATGCTCGTTTTCCTGACTGTTCTCATGATAAACGCAGCCATGAAGATCAGGCAGCTTTACAGGAGGATCGAACTCCAGTCGAGAAAGACGGAGACTAATTATAAATCGCTGTTTACCAACATGACCGACGGATTCACGCTGAACAGGCTTGAATATGATGATGAGGGCCACCTGAAAAGCTGCATCATATGCGAAGTGAACGACGCTTTCTCCGAAAAATTCGGCCTTGAAAGGGATGAACTGGTCGGTTCGGATCTGTTGCTGCTTCTGCCGGAAATCAGCGAGATAGTATCGATGCGCTCATATGCGGACGATGAGACCGCGGCTGCCGGCGAGACCCATACGACCGATGAAGC
>JAAZKL010000136.1 GCA_012799845.1 Clostridiaceae bacterium | reverse complement strand
CAACGGCGGAGTCACCATCCTTACCGTTGCCCAGGAAAGTGATGATGACCATTTGGCAATGTACAGCACAGCGCTCAGAAGAATATTATTCACATAACCCAGGAGCACGGACAATGTGAGGCTGATCTGCCCAAGAACCGCCATCAGTGCCCCGAGAACGGTTATTATCCCAAGCAGCGGTGCTGCCAGTATGTTCGGTACCAGAGAGATGACAGAGACCTTGTTGAAATGGATGAGTGTTATTGGAAATACGCCGATCTGGGCTGCCAGGGTCGCTGCTATCACATCAGCTGTCTTCTTCGGGATGAAACGGCAGCGTATGGCCTTGCTGATGTTCCCGTAAAGCATCACGATCCCCAGCGTTGCCGCGTATGACAGCTGGAATCCTATGTTGAACAGCATGTACGGGCTTATGATCAGCATAATGATGCACGAAACGGCTATCGTAGAATAAACGTCCGCCTCCCTGTGAATAATTGCAGCCAGGAGAAGAATGCAGGCCATAGATACGGCCCTGAGCACTGACGGCTCGAATCCGGCCACACACGCAAAAAGATTGAGGAAGGCTATGATTATCAGATTCGCCGCACTTTTGCGGATCTTCAGCAACTTGAGAAGCAGGGAAAGAGGCGCCGCGAGGAAGGCGACATTGGCACCTGAAACGGCCATTACGTGGAGGAGTCCGGAATCGCTGAAAGCCTCTTTCACCTCATCCGACAGCCCTTCACGGCAGCCGATGAGCATCCCGTTCATCAATCCTGCCTGCTGGCGCGGGAGACTTTTCCCGATAACATATATGATCCTGTTTTTAATGAAGAGCCCCAGCCTGACGAAAAAATTGCCGCCGGACCTTTCTTCTGCCGAAATCGTATGCGGATATGCGAACACCGAAGCGCCTGCGCCCTTCTGCGCCAGGTACAGGTCATGATCGAACCCGCCGGGATTCCTTGCTCCTCCGGGTTTGGTCAGTCTGCCTTCAAAAGTGATCCCGCTCCCGTAGTCGAAGAATAACCCCCCCCCATTATTATCTTTTCCGCTGAATAGCGTGCTCAGCATCAACGTTCCGTCAATACCGGCAAAATTGGTTTCGCCGGCCTTTTTAATGCTGTCCGTCCTGACGATGCAGGATACCTTTTCACCTTTTATCTCCGGAACGGATATAACGACGCCTCTTATGACGACAACCTCATCATGGTACCCGGCAAAGCATCCAGTCCGCTTGTGATCTGCAGCAAAAAACTCCACAGCGCCCAGCAGGAAGAAAGCGAGCATCAGACAGGGCACGACCCGCCCCTTTCCGCGTACCGCCGGGGAAGTAAGCAGCCAAGCGGATAAAAGGATGAAAAGACCGATGACGACTGCAGTGGAATCTGATAAAAAGGCTGCTGTTATGCCTGTGATCATCATAATGCAGAAAGATACGACCGGCCGCCTGTAAATGATACCCATAACGACACCTTTTTGCAAATATTATATGATATTCCCGACATTTTGTTAAATATTTCCATCATATCCCACAAAAAAACCTGCCGCAGCTTTAGCTGTACAGCAGGTCCTGTTCCTGCAATAATTTATTTCCCGTCATATTCGTCCACGCTTGAGTCCAGGTCCAAAGTCTTATCGCTTACTGACGACCATGTCAGAAGTCGCATTGCATATTGATGACCACGTCCGAAGTCTCGTTGCTTGTCGATGACGTGGCAATGTTTATTTTGAAATATAATCCCTTGCGCACATATACCTTTTACTGTAGTACGAACTGCTGAGACTTTCGATCGTTATGGCCTTTTTCAGGTATGTGGAGGCGTGTATGAATTTGCCGTCTCCGATATATATGCCTACATGGCTGATATCATTCAGAGCGCCATCATCCACAGTATCAAAGAATACCAGGTCCCCCGGTTTCAGTTCTGACTTTTTGACAGGTTTTCCGCCCCTGGCCTGATCTCTTGATGTCCTTTCCAGGCTGATCCCGAAGTGATTGAAGACATACTTCACGAATCCTGAACAGTCGAAACCTTTTGTCGTCTCTCCTCCGTAAACGTATTTGATCCCGATAAGTGTTTTGGCGTAATCTATGATCGCCTGCCTGTCTGCGATATCTTCCGTCGCATCCTGGCCTGCTTCATTGTCTGCTGCTTCATCTCCTGCGTCTTTACCGGCTTCATTGTCTGCCGCTTCATCTGCTGCGTCATTACCGGCTGCACCGTCGGCAGCATCCGCTTTACCAGAGCCATCCGCAGATCCCGCTTCTTCTGGCGAAGCATCACCGGCCTCCTGCGGATCAGTTCCATCCTGCAGATCCGCTGTACCTCCTTTGTCTACTGAAACTGCTCCATCCTGTTTATCACCGGCATCTGAGGTCCCGGCAGCTTTACTGTCATCATCCGGCCTTTCTGGCTGGGCGCTTCCCCTTGAAACCGATTCCTCTTTTATCGCGACCCAGTCACTGTGCATCCAGCCGTGCCTTTCCTCTCCTATGGCTACGCGGTACCACTTGCCTGACTTTTCGTATATCTCGACCTTCGTTCCTTTATTGA
Source organism: Clostridiaceae bacterium (assembly GCA_012799845.1). GTDB lineage: Bacteria > Bacillota > Clostridia > Acetivibrionales > DTU013 > DTU013. Next base: position 2,495 of record JAAZKL010000136.1, on the reverse strand, counting down.
ACTTGGTGATCACTTCCGAGTTGATATCCGGCTTGCTCCTCACATTTACGACCGTACCCGTAACAATACCCACTGCGATGCTCTTGTCCCTGACCTGCACCCAGTCCTGGTGCATCCATCCATAAGCATCATTATAAACGACATTATACCAGTCGCCTTTGCTGTCTATGACAGTGACTTTTGTTCCTTTTTCGAGTTTGAGCAGGACTTTAGAAGAAAGGTTGGGTTCCTTCCTGAAATTCACGACAGTACCAGTCACGACACCGGTTTTCTGAGAAGCTGCTGTGACCGTGCCGGCCATTGCGATAACTGTAATTACTGCCGCCGACAGAGACAGCAGCAGTTTTTTCGATATTTTCATCGGTTATCTCCTGTTTCCGGTTTTCAAAGCCAGCGGTATTAAATACCTCGACATGAATATTATACCTCACACATCCTTTTTGTCAACCAAACGGGAAAAGCCTCAGGAAGGAAATAATGTTTCTCTGTGGAATAATAATTTGATATGAAATACGTTTTTGCAGTCATTGAATAAAATAATGTCAGAGAGTGGATTGATATGATCAGAGTAGGCACTGCCGGGTACTCATATGCGGACTGGGTCGGACCGTTTTATCCCCAGGGCATCAAACAGGCCGATATGCTGGGATATTACGCACAGCATTTCAGTTTTGTCGAGATAAACTCTACATATTATCATATGCCCGGCATGAAACTGTTCCAGGGGCTGGACAAAAAAACGCCGCAGGATTTCAGTTTTGCCGTCAAGCTTTTCAGAGGATTCACGCATGAGCGGAACTGCGGTAAAGATGAAGCTGAGAAGTTCATATATTCCCTTTCCCCGATCATCGACAGCGGCAAACTATCCTGCATACTGGCACAGTTCCCGTACTCGTTCCACTGCAACAGCAAAAATATCGACCACCTCAGAAGCCTGCGGGAGCATTTCGCAGGATATGAACTCTGCATCGAGTTCAGGAACAGGGAATGGATAAAGGGCGAAGTATTCGAATTCATGCGGCAGGAAGAACTTGGCTTCGTCTGCGTCGACGAGCCTGCCATACGAGGTCTGATCAGCAATGTGATAGCTGTCACGTCAAAGACGGCATATCTTCGCCTGCATGGGAGAAAAGCCGCAAAATGGTACTCCGGAGAAGGTTCCGAAAGGTATGACTACCTGTACAGCGGCAGCGAACTGCTGGAGTGGATCGGCAGACTCAGGGAGATGGATGACAACGCAGCGGTCACTCTTGTATCGTTCAACAACCATCCGAAGGGCAAAGCCATCGAAAACGCGAAAGCGCTGATAGGTTACCTGGGCAATGTGTGAAACATGAAGTGCTCAATTGATGATATGTGGGGTGCTCAATTGATCGAAATCAATGAATTTGATTCTGCAATCGCATTAAAGCCTTTTGACGGCCGCAGCTTTCGGGATGCCGTGATGCTGTACAACAGCGGCTGTGACATCCGTTATGCCACAGGCACGGACGAATTCGTCCCCACATCTGAGGTCATGTCGCGGCTCGGATTTGCCGGTTCGGATAGCAACAGTTTCGCCGCGGGCATTTACCTGCGGGACGTACAGGAAACGCGCGGTGAAACGGACGACATGTTCGTCGGCATGGTTTCGGGCATCGTCAGCGGTCGCGCTGTCTGGCTCAGGCAGCTATCTATCCTGCCAGGGCAACGCAGGAAGGGCCTGGGCAGCAGAGCGGCGCAACTGGTTTTTGAGTATCTGAAGCAGAATCGCCGGGTATCGGTCGTCTTCATTTCAGTAGTCGATAAAAACCTGCCCGGGCTATGCTTCTGGAAGAAACTTGGCTTTATTGTGATAAGCAGCCTGGAAAAGAAACTGTTCAGCGGCGGCCAGAGACACAATGTCATCATAATGCAGAAAAAGCTGTAGTGATTAAATGAGCCCGGCACTTTACCTGAATCTTTACAGGCCGCCCTTTGCTTGAATTTTGCAAGTTGCTCTCTACTTGGATTTTGCCGGCCACTCTTTGCTTATACCGGCCGCTCTTTACTTGAATTTTTGCCAGGCACTCTTTGCTTATGCCGGCCACTCTTTACTTGAATTTAGCTGGTCTCTCTTTACTTGAATTTTTGTCAGCCGTTGTGATCAATTTTTCAAGTAAAGTCACTATTTCCCGATGTTTTTATTGAAATGTTTCAATATTGAGCAACATAATATCCCTTATGCGGAATTATGGTTAATGAAAAATTTCAAAACCGGGAACTTTAGTTGCAATTTTGAACAACTGTGGTGACAAAATTTCAACTAAAGTCCTACGAAAACTAAAGTCCTTTACCAAATACTGCAGATGCCGAAAATGCCGAAATTGCTACAAATACTGCAGATGCCGAAAATGCAGCAGATGCTGAAAATGTTGAAAATACTGAGAACTCTTATTTATCGACAAAATACATTTTTAATTGATTTATGCAGAACCTTAAGATATACTATAGCATGGTAATGAGTAGCAACTGCT